>NJBL01000073.1 GCA_005223145.1 bacterium (candidate division B38) B3_B38
GCCCATATCCTTTCAGGGCTACAAACTTAGCCGGGTTATTGGTCATCACCCGGATATCGTGAAGCCCAAGGTCGGATAATATCTGGGCACCGATTCCGTAATCTCGATGGTCAGCCTTAAATCCCAGACATCTGTTTGCCTCTACCGTATCTTTTCCCTTGTCCTGCAGTTCATAGGCTTTCAGCTTGTTTATCAACCCGATTCCTCTTCCTTCCTGACGGAGATAGAGGATGACACCCTTCCTCTCCTTGGCTATCATCTCCATGGCCATACGGAGCTGATCACCGCAGTCGCATCGCAGGGAACCAAAGATATCACCTGTGAGACACTGGGAATGCACCCTTACCAGCACTTTGTCGGTCGGCTTTATATCACCCATTACCAGGGCGATATGATGCTTTTTGTCTATCTCGTTTTCGTAGACGAGGAGCTTGAATAACCCATACTTAGTGGGAAGCTGCGGTTCAGCGATTCGCTTGACAAACTTCTCATGGCGGAGCCGATACTTAATCAAGTCAGCGATGGTGATCATTTTTAGGTTATTCTTCTCGGCGAAGACCTCCAGCTGATGGACCCTCGCCATAGTCCCATCGTCGTTCATTATCTCGCAGATAACCCCTGCCGGATAAAGACCAGCGATGCGGGCTAAATCGACCGCAGCCTCTGTCTGTCCGGCTCGCTTCAATACCCCACCTTCTTTCGCCATAAGAGGAAACATATGCCCCGGGCGAGCTAAATCTTCAGGTTTGGTTTTGGGGTCAATAGCGCAGAGCACAGTCTGCGCTCGGTCAGCCGCTGATATCCCGGTGGAAACCTTATGTTTCGCCTCTATGGAGACGCAGAATGCGGTGCCAAAAGGAGCGGTGTTTTTGGTGACCATCAAGGGTAAATCGAGCTCCTCCAGCCTCTCTCTGGTCAGAGGGAGGCAGATGAGCCCCCGCCCATGGGTGGCCATAAAGTTAATAATCTCAGGGGTCACTTTCTCGGCAGCTATAGTGAGGTCCCCTTCGTTCTCCCGCTCCTCGTCGTCAACGACGATGACCATCTTGCCTGCTCTGATATCCGCTATTGCCTCTTCAATAGTAACAAATGGCATCTTCTCATCGTCCTCTTTTAAGTATTAGCTATATATTATAGCACTTATTGGCTCAATCCTCTGGCAAAAATCCGTATTTGGAAAGAAGTTCCCAGGTTATCCCCTTTCTTCTTTCCACCTCCCCTGCGGTGCTCAATAGTTTCTCCAGATATTTGGCAATAAGGTCGCCTTCTATATTTACCTGTTTGGATAGAGATAGATACTTGAAATTGGTAGCCTTGAAGGTGAATGGTATGACCATCAGCTCCAGGGTGTAAGGCTTCACCGCCAAAACAGTAAAACTGACGCCCTCCACAGCCACCGAGCCCCTGGGGACAAGGTAGCGGTCTATCTCGGGAGGGTATTCGATTCTTACCCTCAGGTTTTCCCCTTCGGGCTTCAGCTCTATTACTTTCCCTACCCCATCGATATGCCCGGTTATCAGATGCCCGCCCAGCCGGCTGCTGGCAAGTAGAGCCCTCTCCAGGTTCACAAAATCGCCTCTCCTGACGAACCCCAGGTTAGTCCGGTGGAGGGTTTCCTTGGTGGCTACCAATCGGACGAAGGGAGCCTCCACATCAGTAATGGTCAAACATACACCATTTACAGCCAGACTGTCCCCCTTCTCGCTTTCCGGGGAAATGAGAGGACACCTTATCACCAGCTCCCTATTGTTCTCCCGAGCCAAAACCTCCCTTATCTCACCGACTTCCTCTATCAGTCCGGTAAACATGATCTCTTTAGGAGTACTATTTCAGATAGCCTTCGATGGCTACATCGGGTCCCAATCGGAAAGAGCGGACCTTGCTCAGTTTATAGGCAGAGGCAAGCTCCCGCTTCCCTTCGCCTCCAAACAAGGAAATAGAATCTCTCCCTCCTATAATCTTAGGGGCGTAAATAAACAGCACCTTGTTAATCAGCTTCTCCTTCAAGGCGGTGGCAAAAACCTCAGACCCTCCTTCTATAAGAAGGCTTATTATACCCTTTTTAGCCAGTTGTTTCAAGGCGTAATTTAAATCGACTCTCCCCTCCTTCTCCTTAGCTATTACCACTCCTACGCCCAAACTCCTGAGCTGTTCAATCCTCTCTGCTGGAGCGGCTGGGGTGGTGAAAATCAGAACCTCACCACCTCTCTTCTCCCTTACGAGATGATACTGTATGGGAATCCTCAGTTTACTGTCTAATACCACTCGAAGTATCTCTTTCTTCTCGGCACCCGGTAGTCTAACTGTGAGCCTGGGGTTATCCCTCAATACGGTATTGATGCCGACCATTATTGCATCGTACTCTTGCCGCAGTTGGTGGACATACCTTCTGGCTTCCCGGGAGGAGAGCCATCGGGATTTGCCGGTTGGAGTGGCAATCTTACCATCCAGACTGAGGGCAGCCTTAATCATGACAAATGGTCTTCTGTTTTTGATAAAGAAGATGAATTTCTCATTAAGCTCCTCCGCCTCCTGCTGGCAGAGTCCTACCTCCACCTCAATGCCGCGCTGACGCAAAAGCTCAAACCCTTTACCTTTCACCAGCGGATTAGGGTCTGCCATAGCAGCTACTACCCTTTTGATGCCCGCTTTAACTATGGCCTCCACACAAGGCGGTGTTCTCCCCTTATGGCAGCAAGGCTCCAGGTTCAAATAGAGGGTCCCTTCCCGGGGGTTCTCCACACAATTCTCTAAGGCAACAATCTCCGCATGCTTATCGCCCGCCCTGCAATGGAATCCTTCACCTATAATCTTCCCCTTTTTGACAATCACCGCTCCCACCATCGGATTGGGGCTGGTGAATCCCTTACCTTTAGCCGCCAGCTCCAATGCACGACGCATGAAGGTGACCTCATCACTCACTTAAGAGACCCACCTCTCTGTAAAATAAAAAATTGCCCTGTTAGAGCAGGTGCTTAATCAGATATGAAATGACCTCTCAATCAGGACAGCTTATCAGCTCCTCATTGCTGGAAAAAAGGGCTTCCACAAACTCCGGGGGGGAGAATTCCAGCAGGTCATCCAGCCCCTCCCCTACCCCGACATATTTAATGGGAAGCCCAAAACTCCTGGCGATAGCTACGGCTACACCTCCTTTGGCTGTTCCGTCGAGTTTCGCCAGGACGACCCCCGTAACCCCGGAGAACTTCAGAAACTCCTCAGCCTGGGAAATGCCATTCTGCCCGGTCATAGCATCAAGGACAAGGAGAACCTCCTGGGGAGCGCCGGTAACTTCTCGACCTATAATCCGCCTTATCTTCTCCAGTTCATTCATCAGATTTCGCTTGGTGTGGAGCCTTCCCGCTGTATCAATGATAAGAAAGTCCATCCCCCGGGCTATGGCTGCTCTTATGGCATCAAAGACCACTGCCGCGGGGTCGGACCCGGACTTCCCCTTCACCACCCCTACCCCTACCCGCTCAGCCCATATCTCCAGCTGCTCGATTGCGGCCGCTCGGAAAGTATCGGCGGCACAAAGCAAAGCCTTCTTTCCCTCCTCTTTCAGCTGGTATGCCATCTTAGCGATGGTGGTGGTCTTGCCGCTCCCATTCACTCCCACCACCAGAACCACCTGCAATGCATCGGAAGGAAGCTGAGTGGCTGCTTCTCTCCCCACCTGCAGGAGGGATAAGATGTGGTCTTTTACATGCTCCTTCAGTGCAGAGCCAGAGAGCGAAGGCTCTTTATTTATCTTTTCCTGCAGGGAATCAATAATCTCCCTGGTTGTGGCAACTCCTACATCAGCTTCAATTAAAATCTCCTCCAGCTGCTCAAGCGCAGCTTCCTGGAAGGCTCTCTTCCCCTTAAATAGCCTCTCCAATGGAAGGGTAAGGCTCTGCTGGGTTTTGAGCAGTCCCCTACGGAGCCGCTGGAACCTTTTCCTGTCTTCCTGTGGTTGAAGTTTCATTTCACCCGTTTCTCTATTAATTTGAGGAACTCCTCAGCTTTGTTGCTCCAAGAGGTGTCAGGGGCGAGGGATATAACTTCGTAAAAATGATATTTGGCTTTGCTGTATTTTTGCTGCTTGAAATAGACCATTGCCAGATTGTAATTGGCTTCGATCATTTTCGGCTCAAGCTTAAGAGCCTCTTGATACTCTTTCTCCGCTTCCTCCAACTTCCCCATCAGCTCGTAGGTAAAGCCACGCCTTTCGTGAACTTTGGGGAGTTTAGGATTGGACTCCAAGGCCTTCTGGAAGAAGAATATTGCCTCTTCATAATTCTTCTCCGTTAGGGAGAGCTTCCCCAGGTTAAAATAGGCGACCTCCGGAGTAGCATATGCCTTAGCTCTGATAACCTCCTGAAATTCCCTCCTTGCCCTATCTATATCCCCCATTTCGCTATAGACCATTCCGAGGTTGTTGTGGACATCGGTGAAATTTGGGTTAAGCTGCAAAGCCCGGTTAAAAGCTTGAATGGCGGTGTTATATTGCAGGTCAAAGAGGTAAGCCAGCCCTAAATAATTGTAGAAGATGGGATTCAAAGGATCGAAGGCGACTGCTCTCTGGAACTCCTCGATAGCCTGCTTAAACCTCCCAGCCTTGAGGTGGGCATCGCCCAACCTGTAGTGGACATAGGGGCTATCTGATTGTTCGGGTGATGGTGTATTAGAGGCACAGCCACTAAATAGGAGGAACAAAGCCAGCAACCCAATTGAGCAACTTGTATAGAGAAGAGACCTTCTCATTTCTTCTCCTCCTCTTTCTTGAAGTCGACCACAATCTCCCCTTTTTCATACGCCTTTAGCAGAGCCGCCACTACGCGAGCATCGTATTTCACATCAATCCAATCAAACAGATATTTAATTACCCTTTCGGGGTCCATGGACTCCTGATAGGGGCGCTCCGAGGTCATAGCATCAAATGTGTCCGCTACGGTTATAATGCGAGCCATAAGGGGTATACTGTCGTCTTTTAATCCCTGTGGATAGCCACTCCCATCCAATCGCTCATGATGGTAAAGCATACCTGGAATCATATCCTTCAGCTGCTCCACCGGGGTCATGATATAGGCTCCTTTTAGCGGATGCTGTTTCATCAGTTCGTACTCTTCAGGGGTGAGGTGCCCAGGGCGTCTTAATATCTCGTCGTTGATCCCTATCTTGCCCACATCGTGGAGGGCGGCTGCTACTTGCACCTTATAGACCTCCTCTTCCGACATACCGAGATTCCGGGCAATAGCAACACTGTATTCGGTTACTTTGTCCGAATGACCACGGGTATAAGGGTCCTTCTCATCTATAGCGGCGGAGATCATCTTGATGGAGCCGATGAATAGCTCACGGTTTTGCTTGGCGGCGTTGGTTATCTTCTCAATATACTTATTAATCTCTTCGGTCATAAAATTGAAGGTTTCAGCCAGTTGCCCGATCTCATTTTTTGCCTTGATTTCCACCACTGGTGAAAACCCCTCTTTGCCGAAGGAATGGGCTGCTTTGGCAAGCTTTTGAATGGGGTCGCTTATTTTTCGGGCAAAGATTATCCCTACAATAATCACCAATCCGCAGACAATCAGCCCCCAGAAGAGGGTTTGCTTTATCATGACAATGACCGAATAAAAAGCGAGCCTCTGTTCCACTTGGATGAATACCCCCCAGCCAACATTAGCTATGGGAACATAAGTCCCCACCATGTTCCTGCTCTTATTCTGGGTTGGCAGCTTGAAAGAGATGGTTCCGCTGGTCTTCCCCTTTGCCTTGAAAAACTCTTGTACCAGCTTTACCGAGGACATATCCTCCTGGGCTAACGCTCTGTCGGGGTTGGAATGAGCAAATAAGTAGCCCCGGTCGTCAACTGTGTAAATAGTATACCCCGAAACCCTCCTTTCGGTAATGAGCCTTTGAATGGGAGAGAGGCTAACAACTGCAGAAACCACTCCCATAATCTCCCTCTGGGGAATTAAAGGGTAGGAGAAGACCACCACAGTCTCTTGAAGCTCCGCCAGGGTGCGGGGACGGGAGAGATACTCTTTCCCCTGCCGGGCAGACTCAAACCCTTGCCGCAAATATTCGTCTATTGTCTCATCGCTAAAAGTATAGCCGGCTTGAATCCCTTTGGCCATATTGTCCAACAAAAATATCTTCCTTAAATGGGCATACTTCTTAATATAACTCTCTAAAATTTCATAGGAATCACTCCCCATCATAGAGGAAGTCCGCCCCCCTCTCTGCAAAGAGGTCTCTACAGCCAGAGTGATGTTTCGGACTTGTTCAATGAATCGCTCCAGAAAGATGGATATCTCACTGGCAAGAGAAGCGGCAACATTCTGCTGGAGAATTTTCTGATTGGTCTCCAAAACATCCCGGTTTATTTGTATCAGCATCCAGTCGGATATGAGCAGAGGCACCAAGCCCACCAGAAAAAGGATCAGGAGCAGAGAATATAGTATCTTCCTGCGCTTCTTAAGCTTAGCCATCTCTCCTACCTACTTTGATGGTATCAAAAAGGAGGCTTCGCGTCAACAGATATTACTGCTTCTTCTGTTCAAGGGGCGCGGGAAATCCGTTTCTGTAGCCTCTATTCCTCCTTGAGCTCGCGTTGCATCAACTCAGCTAAGGCTTGGCGGGGGTCTTTGTCCTGATATAGGACGGCGTAGACCTGGGCAGTTATGGGAAGCTCAACTCCCAGCTTCTCCCCAAGCTGGGAGACCGCCCGGGATGTATGAACTCCCTCGGCAACCATCTGCATCCCTTTCGTTATGGAGGCAAGCTTCTCTCCCCTGCCCAGCCTCTGGCCCACCCTTCTGTTGCGGCTCAAAGCACCGGTGCAGGTGAGCACAAGGTCTCCAATTCCTGCCAATCCGGCTAAGGTTTCTGGTCTCCCACCCAGAGCCTGTGTCAGCCTCATCATCTCCGCCAGGCCCCGGGTGATCAAAGCGGCGATAGTATTATGCCCATAGCCGAGTCCGGTCACTATACCACTGGCAATGGCAATGATGTTCTTCACCGCCCCGGCTAACTCCAACCCAATGACATCGCTGCTGGTGTAAAAGCGGAAATAAGGGCAGGAAAAACCCTGCTGAATCATCCTGGCAAGAGAGGGCTCCTCCGAGGCTATTACCACTGCTGTTGGGGTTTCACTGGCTACCTCTCGGGCGAAAGTCGGTCCAGAAAGGACAGCTATCCTTGGTTCAAATCTCTCTCCGATGACGCTCCTGATCACTTGCGACATCCTCATCATGGTTCCCTCTTCTATCCCTTTGGTAGCACTGATAAAGACCAAATCTTTATGGAGATAGGGGAGCATTTGCTGATAGACTGAACGACACAAATGGGAAGGCATGACTGAGAGGAGCACTTCAGCTCCCTCTATTGCCTCCTGGAAAGAGTTGCTGGGGGTTACCGACTCAGGGATGGTAAAACCGGGCAAATAGAGGTCGTTCTCTCTGCTGCGGGACATCCTTTCGGCTAAATCCTTCTCGTATACCCATAGCTTTACTTGATAGCCCTGCTTACTCAAATGGATGGCAAGAGCAGTCCCCCATCCCCCTGCCCCTATAATAGTGATGTTCTTCACGGCTCTTCCCTCTTTCCGCTAATCCTGTTCTCTGTTCCAGCTAATAGCCTGCGGATGTTGGAGTGGTGACTTCCGATAATCAATGCCGCCCCTGCAATAGCTCCTATCACCACTAACTGGGGATAGTCGAATAGATAGGTGAAAAGGGGGAAGGCACCAGCTGCGGTTATGGAGCCTAAAGAGACATAATGAAAGGAGAAGATCATGATGATAAAGAGAGCTATCGATGGAAGCACCGCCCAGGGGGCGATGGCGGCGAAGACCCCCAGAGCAGTAGCCACCCCTTTCCCCCCTCGGAATTTTAAAAAAGCAGAATAATTATGCCCTAAGATTGCGAGTACTCCGGCGAAGGCTCCCCAGGCCGGGTCTCCAATTAATCTCTGCGTAAGCACTACTGCCAGTATACCCTTTCCGCCATCAAGGAGGAAGGTCCCTATCCACCCCTTCATACCGAGAAATCGCCCTACATTTGTCGCCCCAATGTTGCCGCTCCCCAGGGCGCGAATATCACCTCCACGGAACAGCTTGAAGATGATATAACCGAAAGGGATGGAGCCCAGCATATAGGATACCACCAATAAAGAAACCTTTAGAGCCATTTTTCCAATCCTGTTCTCACCTTTATCATTCAGGAAGAAGGAATTCTCTCAGCATCTCAAGAGCCTTCTGGGCACTCTGAAATTTGATCTTCTTCCTGCTACCGAGAAGGATGAACCTCTCAACTCTGGTACCTGCTTCTGAGGCCACCCCTATATAGACCAGCCCCACCGGCTTATCAGGAGTGCCACCTGTTGGACCGGCGATGCCGGTGATGCCAATTCCATAATCTGTCCGGCTGAGCCTTCTCACACCCTCAGCCATCGCTTTTGCCACCTCGGGGCTGACTGCCCCGTGGCTTTCTATTAACTCCTGAGGTACACCCAACTCTTCTATTTTAGCGACATTGCTATAGGCTACAATCCCGCGGTTGAAATAGTCAGAGCTTCCCGAGATATCGGTTATTCGACTCCCCAACAACCCTCCGGTGCAAGACTCTGCCACTGCCAAGGTTGCGCCCTTTTCCCTCAGCAAAGCCCCGACAACGCCCTCTAAGGTTACCTCCCCCTTGCCCAGGAGGTGGGACCCCAGCTTCTGGCGGAGAAGGGCTTCGTATTGGTCGAATATGCTCTCTGTCTCCCCTTTATCTCTCCCCCTGAATTTCAAACAAATCTCTATCTCCCCCCATCCTGCCAGCAGACTAATGTTTCCTTTCAGCTCTGCTATCTCCTCTTTGAGGAGTTGGTCCACCTCTGATTCGGTCAGACCCACCACCTTGAAGACCCTCCTGTCTAAAATCTGTGACTGCTTTACCATTTCCCTTAGCCGGAGAAGTACTGAATTCTGAAAAACATACTCCATCTCCTGTGGAACTCCGGGAAGGAGGATGACACCTTTCTGATTTTCCGTAACCCACACCCCTGGAGCAGTCCCGACAGGATTTTTGAGAACCAGAGACCCCTGGGGTATCATAGCTTGCTGTTGAAAATGGGGAGGAAAGGGCTTCCCCCGACTGGCGAATCTATCCTTCAGATAGGCCAGGACTTCCTCATCAAGGGTCATCTGCCGTCCGATAGCCCGGCAAAGGGCCTGTTTGGTCACATCGTCTGCGGTGGGTCCAATCCCCCCGGTGGCTATGATCAACTCCGAGCGATGGAGGGCGGACTTGAAAGTATCCACCAGTATCTCCTTTGCATCCCCTACGATGGTTTTCAGTTGAACTTCAAGTCCCAGACGGTTTAACTCCCGGGTGAGGTAAAGGGAATTGGTATCCACTCCCTCGGGGGCTAACATTTCGGAGCCTATTGATATAATCTCAACCCTCATCAGGGAAAAATCCTCATGAATATGCGAAGAATAATGTTGGCATAAACCGCAGCCACAAAATCATCTGCCACGACACCCACCCCCCTTTTTAGAGCCTCAGCTCTTCCCACAGGGTAAGGCTTGGTAATATCCATCAATCGGAAAAGGAGGAGCCCTCCCATGATGCTTTTCCAGCCCAGAGGAATGAATACCATAGTCGCCAAAAAGCCGACCACTTCATCTATCACTATCTGCGAAGGGTCCTGACAGCATAACATGCCCTCCGCTTTATAGGAAACAAATACCCCTATTACCAATAAAATTAACACTATTATACAATAAACCAGAGGGGAAGCAAAGAGGGCGATGAGAAGCAACAAGGGGATAGCAGTTACAGAGCCGATAGTCCCCGGCGCTATGGGGGAGTAGCCAACATAAAACCAGCTGGCAATCAGGAGGATTAGATGTTCCCTCAGGGTTCGGGGATGAGACCTTAACGAACCCCTATTCTGTTCTTTCATGGGAATGCAAACAATCTCCTCTTGTATATGAACTGGACAATTGGGAGAACTTTGCCTTCGGACTTTCTCTACATCCGGATGTCTGCCGATAGCTATCTAATCTACTTCGCTAATGAGCATATCCTGCCTACAAGGTCGTAGGGATAACCCTCCTCAATCCTCACAGGGACAAACTCCCCGGGGTGACTCTCCCCTTCGGATATGAACACCACCCCGTCCACCTCGGGAGCCTGAATGGAAAGCCTTCCCCAATAGGGGTAAGAATCCCCTTCCCTCCGCCCTTCAATCAGGACATCACGCACATTCCCGACCATAGCCTTGTTTTTGTTGGAGGATATCGATGCCTGAAGCTCCATCAGCCTCCTCTTAAAATCTTCCTTTAGCTCTTGAGGAATGGGGTCGCCATAGCGGTAAGCCCCGGTTCCCTCTTCCTGACAGTAAGTGAAGACCCCCAGATGGTCAAACTCCATCTCACGGCAGAAGTCATAGAGGAGCCGAAACTTATCTTCGCTATCGGAGGGAAAGCCTACCATGAAAGTAGTCCGTAGAGCGATGTCAGGGACCAGCTCTCTTATCTCATCTAACGGTATCTCTATCTTTCCATTGTCGGTGTATACCTCCATTATCTCAGCCGGTGGGGGAGGGATGTCAACCTTTGTGATTCTACTCCCTTCTATACGCTCTGAGATAAAGGCATCAAACTCCCTGAAATCAACGGCCCATGTGCAGAATAAACCCACCACAAGGCTTACAGGATCAGAGAAATCCTTATCCCCCATTGGATTGGATCGCATCTGAGCTATGGCCAGGACCTGACAGGGTGTACCTACTACACCTATCTGGTTATGGCCTTCATTGATGGCCTGATTAAGGGCAGAAAGCGTTGGTGAAGCTGTATACTTGGAAGAGGAGCATCTTAAGATATCATCAGGGCTCTGGACCAATCGTGGCACCGGGCGTAACCCCTCCCTGTCGGTGAGTGCAGCTGCACTTATATAACCCTTACTCAGGGCAAAGCTCATCAGGGCCGATACGGTCCCCCCTGCCTGAAAGGTGCCCTCGGAAACCTGTCTTCCTGCCTTGGATATCTTTACTGAACGATGAAATCCCAAAGGATCCGCCTCATATGATCTGCCAAAGAATCCCTTTGATAGGTCATCCAGATCCACCTCAACCTTTGGGCAATATGCCCAGCATCTGCCTTGGGTAAGGTTACAGGGAAACAGGATTGCTGTCCTGCCCCTATAAGATCTGAAATATGGACAGAGATAGGTACATGCCCCACATCCAATGCATAGATTTTTCTCGAATACATCTTCTAACAATTCATTCGCTCCAAAGATCTTCATATCTAAACCTCCTTGTGTTGTTTGCCCCACTTCTCCAGCCACTTTTCCTTCACCTCAGTATTGACTGCGTACACAGGCCACTCTCCCTTGAGGGCCATCAACACCTGCGTCAGCATCCCTGGCGTGGCTGATGATTTCATCTTCTGTCAGCCACATCCCCTTGACCAGCATGGCATCCAGGGGCTCCAGGAGTTCTTCCCCAAGATCCACATCAGGTAAAGCAAAAGCATGAACTACCTTAAAGCTCATCGTCTACCTCCTTCTCCCACATTTTGCTTAGATCAGAACGTTAACCTGGCCAATTTTGTTACCACATTTATTGCCACATTTTGAAAGTTATTACCAGATTTTTTCCCAAAGCGCCCTCCGGCCTGTCCCTTTGGTATGAATACTTGCCTTTTTTGCGGAACTTTAAATCCATTCCCTGCCATTTTCCTAAGACGAATACCATTAATAAAGATTCCTATAACGACTGAAGCAAATTGTCAATCTTCAGTCTTTCTTTAGTCCTTCTCCGAAAGATTGATTATGAGTTATAACCCCTTATCTGAAAAGCCTGCCCGCCATCGCGAGCTCAGGCGAGGCGGGCGGGGAAGAACGCATTGCAAAACAACACACTAAATCAATTTTAATGAGGCTAAAGCGCATTAATGT
>NJBL01000011.1 GCA_005223145.1 bacterium (candidate division B38) B3_B38
TCCAGCGGGGAGGACCATCTACTGGATTGCCTACATTAGTAGGGCAGCAGGATATGATGCAGGCTCGGTGGGGTTCGCATGGGGATTACGAGATAATAGCTTTGTGCCCTTCCTCACCGCAGGAGCTGTTTGATTACACTATAAAAGCGTTTAACCTCTCAGAGAAGTATCGGGTGCCGGTGCTGGTCATGGGCGACGAGGTGGTAGGGCATATGTCCGAAAGGGTGGTCATCCCCTCTAAAGAAAAAATAGAGCTGTTCTCCAGAAGAAAGTACACCGGTCCCCCGGAGGAATACCTTCCTTTTAAGCCTGACAAGAACCTCGTGCCGCCGATGGTCACTGCTGGTGAGGGATACCACATCCACATTACCGGACTCACCCACGATGAGAAGGGATATCCAGTAATCAATGCGGAAGCCCAAAATGAACTGGTTCCCCGCCTGATGAATAAGATAATAAAGAATGCCGATAAAATTATTGAAATTGAGGAAACCAACACCAAAGATGCTGAGGTTATTATTATCTCCTACGGTATTTCCGCGCGAACCTCGCTTAGGGCAATTGAGCTGGCAGAAGAAGAAGGAATAAAGGTAGGAATATTGAGGCTGATTACTGTCTGGCCTTTCCCTGAGAAAAGAATCTACCAGTTAGCAAGCAAGGTTGCGGGCTTCGTGGTGCCCGAGATCAACTTAGGACAGATAGTTTACGAGGTAGAACGCTGTGCAAAAGGAAAGACCAGGGTCACTCTGGTACCCCACGCTGGCGGTCACATCCACGACCCCAGGGATATTTTCCAAGCGATAAGGAGTACATTGAAATGAATGAAAAGCATCCCATGGATTACCTTCTAAGGGAGGACCGCATCCCCCACATCTGGTGTCCTGGTTGTGGCATAGGGAGTTCGGTATCCTGCTTCATTATGGCACTGCAGGAGTCGGGCTTGGATCTGAAGAAGGTAGCTGTGGTCTCAGGAATTGGCTGCACGGGTAGGGTGGCTGGCTATGTCAAGCTCGATTCCTTTCATACCACCCACGGCAGAGCGATACCCTTCGCCACCGGTCTGGCTTTAGCCAACCCTGAGTTGAAGGTGGTGGTTTACAGCGGGGATGGTGACCTTATTGCTATTGGGGGGAACCATTTTATCCATGCGGCTCGGCGTAATGTCAATATGACCGTTATTTGCATCAATAATTTCCTCTATGCAATGACTGGGGGACAGGTGGGACCCACCACCCCCCTTTATGCTAAGGCTTCCACCTCCCCATACGGGAACTTCGAGCAACCCTTTAATCTGGTCCATCTGGCGGCTGCCAGTGGGGCGGTCTATGTGGCACGCTGGACTGCTCTGCACCTTAGAAGGCTGACCAAGTCGATGACCGAAGCCCTCCACAAGAAAGGCTTCAGCTTCATAGAGGTAATCTCCCCCTGTCCCACCTCTTATGCCCGCAGGAACCGCTTAGGCGATGGCCTGGCGCAGATGAAATTCTATCATGATAACAGCATCATAAGGCATGGAGCAGACCCCAAGGACACCGACATCGGTTTCCAGACAAAAATCGTGGTGGGTAAATTCATTGACGAGGAACGTCCCGACCATTACACCTTCCTGACACAGGAGCTGGAAAAAGTGACAGGAGGAAAGAAATGAGCCGACAGGAGATAAAGTTTACGGGATTTGGTGGCCAGGGGATTATCCTCGTCGGTTACATACTGGGAAAGGCTGCCTCCGTCTACGGTGGAAGAAATTCCACCATGGTGCAGTCCTACGGCCCAGAGGCTCGGGGCAGTGCCTGTAGTTCTCAGGTGGTTATCGCCGATGGAGGAATTTTTTATCCCTATGTGACTAACCCCGATATGCTGGTGACAATGTCTCAGGAAGCCTATGTCAAGTTCCTCCCTGAACTGAAGGAGGGGGGAATTCTTATAATTGATGAGGATCTGGTTACACTGAAAAAAACCAAAAAGAAGATGACTATGTTTTCCATACCCGCTACGCGATTTGCCGAAAAGATGGGGAAAAAAATAGTAGCCAATATTGTGATGCTTGGCTTCTTTACCGAGGTGACCAAGACAGTCAGCTTTGAGGCGATGGAGAAGGCAGTAGCCACCTCTGTCCCCAAAGGGACTGAGGAGTTGAACTTGAAAGCTCTGCACGAGGGTCGGCAATATGCCCGCAATATATTAGCAGAAGGGAAAAAAGATAATTAGTCTCCCCTGGGAACCTCGAAGGGGCTTTTTATTAATCAAAGAAACGGTAGCAATAAAGATGAAAGGTGTTCTGGTTATCGGAGGTGGGGTGGCTGGTATGCAGGCTGCCCTCGATTTAGCCAATGCTGGGGTCAAGGTATTCCTTATGGAACGTAACCCTTCCTTGGGAGGGAGGATGGCTCAGCTTGATAAGACCTTCCCCTCTATGGATTGCGCTACCTGAATCCTCGGACCCCGCATGCTGGATGTCGGTCGACATCCCAATATAGAGCTCTTGACCCTCTGTCAGCTAACAAAAGTTGAAGGGGAAAAAGGAAACTTTCGAGTAAGCTATCTGAAAAAAGCTCGCTATGTAAAAGAGGATGTCTGCACTGCATGTGGAATCTGTGCCGAGAAATGCCCCATTAAAGTCCCCGATGATTTTGAATTAGGCTTGGGAAAGAGAAAAGCTGTCTATATTTACTGCAGCCAAGGGGTGCCCTCTGTGTATGCCATCGACCCTGAACACTGCCCTATGATTCTGAAGGGGAAGTGCGGGCTCTGTGACAAACTATGTCAGGCGGGAGCTATTGATTATAACCAAAGGGACGAAGAGAAAACCATCAATGTAGGAGCTATCGTTGTGGCTACTGGCTTTAGTCAGCTTAAGCCCACTGCTTTGAAAAATTACGGTTACCGGCAATATGCAAATGTCCTCACCGGGCTGGAATTTGAGCGATTACTCAGCGCTACCGGTCCCACCGGCGGGCATATTCTCCGTCCCTCCGATTCTAAGGCACCCCAAAAAATCGTTTTTATCCAATGCGTCGGTTCGCGCATGACCAAAGAAAATGGCTATCCCTATTGCTCGGTATACTGCTGCACTAATTCTATAAAATGCGCCCTGCTGGCTAAAACCCACGACGCCAATATAAAAGATATCTCCATATTGTATATGGACCTTAGAACCTATGGCAAGGGGTTCCAGGAGCTGTTCCTGCGGGCGAAAGAAGTGGAAGGGGTTAAGTTCTTAAGGGGGCGCCCCGCCCGGGTGCTGGAAAACCCTGAGACCAAAAGCCTGACCATAATGGTGGAGAACACCGATAACAACAGGATAGAGCCTCTGGAAGCAGATATGGTTGTCCTCTCTACTGCCGCTATCCCTTCAAAAGGTGCGGAGGAGCTGGCTCGGATTTTGGGCATTGAGGTTGATAGCTATGGCTTCTTCAAAGAGAGGGATTTCCACCACCCCACAGAGGCAACACGCCCGGGAGTATATATAGCCGGCTCTTGCAGTGGCCCCCGCGATATCACCGACTCGGTAGCCTGGGGAACGGCAACGGCTGTAAAAGCCCTTACCCATATGGAGGGAGCCCGGATTGCTAAAAAAGAGATAGATGTAGAGCCGATAGACATCTCTGGCGAACCCCGCATAGGTGTCTTTGTATGCCATTGTGGGATAAATATTGCCGGAGTTGTAGATGTGGAGGAGGTTAATCAGTACGCACAAACCCTTCCGGGGGTGGTTTACTCTGAGCGTATGCTATTTGCTTGCGCTGATGACAGCCAGAGAGAGATCCAGGACAAGATAAAAGAATATCAGCTCAACCGGGTGGTAGTCGCCTCCTGTACTCCCAGAACCCATGAGCCCATTTTCAGAGAGACCTGCGATTTAGTTGGTTTAAACCCCTACCTTTTTGAAATGGCCAACATAAGGGACCAGTGCTCATGGGTTCACGCCTCTAATCCCAAAAAGGCAACCGAAAAAGCAAATGACCTGGTCAGGATGGCGGTGGCTCGTTGCCATCTGTTGCAGCCCTTGGAATCAAGGCAGATGCCGATGAACCCTGATATGCTGGTAGTAGGGGGGGGAATTACGGGCATCCAGGCTTCTCTCGACCTGGCACGACTGGGGCATAAAGTAACTTTGGTTGAGAAGGAAGACAGATTGGGGGGAAGGGTTAAGGAGTTAGCCACCTTCTATGAAGAAAATTATGATGGGGAGCAGCTCATTAGTGAGAAGGTAAAGCAACTGGAAAAAGCTGGGGTGAATATCTTGACCTCTACCATGGTAAATGAGGTCAGCGGCTTTGTAGGTAATTTCGAGGTATCCCTGCAATCTCTGAAACAAAAAGAGGAAACGACCACCATTCAATTAGGCTCCATTGTGGTGGCCATAGGCTCCGACCTGTACGACCCCACCGGGAAGTTCGGCTACGGCTCCTTTCCTAATATCCTGACCAATATGGAGATGGAGAAGCTCCTGAGAGAGGGCTCGTCTGAGCTGACCCCGGATGGTAAAGAAGCCAAGAACATCGTTTTTGTTCAATGTGTCGGCTCACGAAATAAGGAGGAGGGCAATCCCGATTGTTCCCGCTATTGCTGTCTTGTTGCCATTAAACAGGCATTGAAGCTTAGAGAGAAAGGTGCCCGGGTAGTAATCCTCTACCGCGACATCATCGCTTTCGGCAAAGGAGGGGAGGAGCTATATCGCAAGGCAAGGGGCGAGGGTGTCCTCTTCCTCAGATACGATGCCGAGAATCCCCCTCAGGTCATAGGGAAGGGGAGGGCAACCGGCATCCGATGGATGTTCTCCCCATTAAGCCAGGAGATAGAGCTCCCGGTAGACTTAGTGGTGTTGTCGGTAGGAATGGTCCCTCGAAAGGTGGATGCGGAGCAAATTCAAGAACAGTTGAAGATCCCTCGCAGCCTGGATGGTTTCTTTATGGAGAGACACTCCAAGCTGGGTCCGGTGGAGACCTCCACAGAGGGAATTTATATATGTGGCTGTGCACAATCGGCAAAGGACATCACCGATTCTGTAGCTCAAGCTTCAGCAGCAGCAAGTAAGGCAGCGGTGATGGCTTCCAAGGAATTTGTTGAGCTGGAGCCAACTACCTGCGTGGTACGGGAAGAACTATGTCGAGGCTGCGGAACCTGCCAGGAAGTATGCCAGTTCAACGCTCCTGAGCTGGTGGAGACCCCTGCGGGTTACTATGTTTCCCGCATAAACGAAGCTCTATGCAAAGGATGTGGTACCTGTGCTTCCCTTTGCCCCACCGGGGCTATAGTGGCTCGACACTTCACCGACCTGCAGATTGATAAAATGGTCGAAGCTATGCTAGCGAGCTCTTTATAACCTGGGAGTGATGTATTACATGGGGAACAAGAAAAAAGAAGAGGAATTTGAACCTAAGATCGTAGTTTTTGCCTGCAACTGGTGCTCCTACGCAGGAGCAGATACGGCTGGGGTTAGCAAAATCCAATACCCTCCCAATGTCAGACTAATAAGGGTGATGTGCTCTGGAAGGGTCAACCCCGCCTTCGTCATAAAGGCTTTCGAACGGGGGGCAGATGGGGTTATGGTCTCCGGCTGTCATTTTGGAGATTGCCACTACATGTTTGGTAATTACCAGGCCAAGGAGCGGTTTGAAATTTTAAAGAGGCTCATTCATATCCTCGGTCTGGAAAAGGAGAGATTGAGGCTGGAATGGGTCTCTGCTGCAGAGGGGGGTAGATTTGCTCAAGTCATAAGAGAGTTTGTTGAGGATGTTAAGAAAGTGGGTAGAAGCCCCTTAGCCCCCATTACAATATAACATAAAGGGTGAGTTCAGATGGTTGTGAAAGAAGAAGTGCTCAAGAAAACACAGGCGTATTACTGCCTTGATTGTGGTAAATGCACCAGTGTTTGTCCTATATCCCGCTTCAATGGGGGATTCTCTCCCCGGCGGATTCTCGTCGGCAGCCTCACCGGAAGATACGAAGAAACTTTGAAGGATGAAAAACTTTACACCTGCCTGACCTGCGGCTTATGCGGTACCAGGTGCCCATCGGATGTAAAGTTTGGAGAATTTATCAAAAACGCCCGCTTTGAGGGGCAAAAACTGGGTAATCTGATTCCCTGCGCCCATGGGGGGGCTATCCAGTCTCTCATGCGGATAATGACTTCCCCCTCTCTGGAACAGAGACGCCTGGGCTGGGTTCCTCGTGCAGCTAAGGTTGCGGAGAAAGGTGAGGTAGCATACTTTGTTGGTTGTCTCCCTTATTTCGATGCCTTTTTCACCGATATAGAGGTGGATAGCCTCAAAATTGCCAAAGCTGCGGTTAAGATTTTAAATCGGGCGGAGGTGGAGCCTGTCTTGCTGAAGAACGAAAGATGCTGTGGTCATGACCTCCTGTGGGCGGGAGACCTTGACAACTTTAAGAAACTTGCTGAGCATAATATCAATGCCATAAAGGAGAGCGGAGCCAACACTGTTATCACCACCTGCGCCGAGTGTTACCGCACCTTCAAGATCGACTACCCCATTTATATAGGACCACTCCCCTTTAAGGTGCTGCATATTACGGAGTTTTTAATCGACAGCGTTTCTCAAGGAAAACTCAATTTTAAGAAAACGCGCAAGAAGGTCACCTTTCAAGACCCTTGCCGATTGGGAAGGCACTTGGGTATGTATGAGCAACCCAGAATGGTTCTCAGCAGTGTCCCAGAACTCTCTATGGTGGAGATGGAGAGGAATCAGCAGAGCGCCATTTGCTGTGGCACCAGCGGCTGGATGAACTGCGACGCTATCTCTAAGCGTATACAATCTCACCGCTTGAAAAGCGCCCAGCAGACAGGTGCTGACCTTCTGGTTACCGGATGTCCCAAGTGCTATATCCATTTCAAATGCGCTATGAAAGACCCCAAGATGGGGAAAGAGTTAGAAATAGAGATAAAAGATTTGACTTCAATTATAGCTGATGCCTTAGGGAGGTAAGATAATTGGCAATCGAAAGGTCTGAATCTGATGAGTTGAGGATTGGTGTTTTTATCTGCTATTGTGGACTTAACATCTCGGGGACTGTCGATTGCGAGGCGGTGGCTGAGTATGCTCAGGGGCTGAAGGATGTGGTAGCAGCCAGCACCAACCGCTATACCTGCTCGGAACCCGGACAGCAGGAAATCAAAAACGACATAAAGGAGCATAATCTCAACCGGGTGGTCGTCGCATCGTGTTCCCCCAGAATGCACGAACCGACCTTCAGGGTTGCCTGTCAGGAAGTAGGGCTAAATCCTTACTTGCTGGAGATGGTAAACCTGCGAGAGCACTGCAGCTGGGTCCACATGCATGAGCCCGAAAAAGCAACCGAAAAAGCCAAAGAGATGGTAAAAATGGGAGTGGCTCGTGCCCGCTTCCTCCAGCCTCAGATTGAGAAAGAGGTCCCGGTTGATAGAAGCACCATGGTGATCGGGGGTGGAATTGCCGGCATACAGGCTTCTCTCGACCTCGCCAATGCCGGGTATCAGGTATATCTGGTGGAAAAGAAACCAAGCATTGGCGGGGTTATGGCCCAGATAGACAAGACCTTCCCCACCATGGACTGTTCCATCTGAATATTGGGACCGAAGATGACGGATGTCGGTCGACATCCCCGAATCGAGCTTATGACCCTTAGCGAAGTGGTAGATGTCCAGGGGTACATAGGGAACTTCAGGGTCAAGGTTCTTCGCAAAGCCCGCTATGTAGACGAGAAAGAGTGCACCGCCTGCGGCGATTGTCTTGAGGATTGCCCGGTTACCAAGCCCAACGAGTTCGACCTCGGTCTTTCCACCCGCAAGGCGATCTATCAACCCTTCCCTCAGGCAGTACCGGCGGCTTTTGCGCTGAATATGGAAGAATGCCTGGGGAATAACCCTATTGCCTGTGGCAAGTGCTTGGAGAAATGCGAGAAGGAGTGCATCGACTACGATATGCAGGATAAGGAGGTGGAAATTAAGGTAGGGACTATTATTGTCGCTACAGGAATGGATGTCTACGACCCCACGGAGCTCGATGAGTTCGGATATACCCGCTTTGAGAATGTGGTCACCAGCCTCGAGTTTGAAAGGCTGATAAACGCCGGCGGACCCACTGAAGGGCATCTCATCCGACCCACCGACTGGCAGCTGCCCAAAAGGGTCGCTTTCATACAATGTATAGGCTCCCGCTCAGAAAAGAGGGGGAACCCCTATTGCAGCAATGTCTGCTGTATGAACACCATCAAGGATTCCCTCCTCATAAAGAATCACTGGCCCGAGGTGGAGATAAAGGTCTTCTATATGGATATAAGAGCTTTCGGCAAAGGGTTTGAAGACCTTTATAAACGGAGCAAAGCTGAGGGGGTTATGTATATTCGGGGTATTCCCGGTGACATAAGAGAGGATCAGGAGACCAAGAACCTTTTCCTTTTGGCCGAAGATAGCAATACGGGTAAAGTTATGGAGCACGAAGTGGACATGGTCATCCTCTCCATCGGGCTGATTCCCAGCACCGAAAATAGCCTTATTCGACAGCTCCTGACTCTCTCCCGAACATCGGATGGCTTCTTCATGGAAGCCCACCCTAAGCTGCAACCCGTTGATGCCCCTACCAAAGGGGTCTTCTTTGCTGGCTGTGCCGAGTCTCCCAAGGATATCAAAGACAGCGTCACCCAGGCTTCTGCGTCGGCTTCCAGGGCAAACATACTGATGAGCGCTGGCAAGTTCACTGTGGAGGCGATTACCTCTCTGATAAACGAAGAGCTATGTAAGGCTTGCGGTCTCTGCGCCAGGGTATGCCCCTATCATGCCATTGAATTTGACAAGGAGAAGAAGCTCCCTGCTCGGGTTATCGAAGCCAGCTGTGCCGGCTGCGGCACCTGCGGGGCTGAATGTGCTTTTGATGCTGTTGTTATGCGACACTTCACCGACCAGCAAATTCTCGGCCAGGTGGAGGCCATCCTGGAGGAAAACCCTCAGGATAAGGTGGTGGTATTTGCCTGTAACTGGTGCTCCTATGCCGGGGCGGACTATGCCGGGGTCTCCCGTCTCCAGTACCCTCCCAGTATCAGAATTATCAGGACAATGTGCAGCGGGCGGGTGGATGAGAAATTTGTACTTCATGCATTTAAGCTGGGTGCTCCAATTGTTCTGGTATCCGGTTGCCATTTCGCCGACTGCCATTATATAAATGCCAATCGCTGGACCCAGAAAAGGGTGGAGAAGCTGTGGGATAAGCTGGAAAAGAAGGGTATACGACCAGAGCGCTTACAGTTGGAGTGGATCAGTGCCGCTGAGGGATTAAAATTCGCCAAGGTAATGAAAGAGATGGAGGAGCTCAGACAAGGTGTCACCCTGGAGGAGATAGACTACACACGGAAGGAGCTCTGAGTTTCCATAGAGCGACAAAAACCGATAATAAGAAAATAACCTTTTGGATAGAAAAAAATGGCTGAAGAGGCCAATTTCAAATGTCTCCGTTGTGGGCATCAGTTTAAAGCCCCATTTTCCCCCAAGGATGAGCCTCAGGAAAGAGCTTGCCCTGAATGCGGGAGCAATAGTGTCCGGAGAATAAAAGAGAAGGCTAAAAAGAAGTAAAGCTCTCAGGGAATCTCGCTCATAACTGCGAAGGGGAATTTTTGTTCTCTTAAGCCACCCAGCTTATAAAACAAATCTGCGATGAAGAGTTCCTCCTGAGTATTCCTTACTTCCTTAATATCTCATCAAAGCAATATCCCCCTAATGGGGAGTTTACCTCGAGGGGAGATTTCCCCCCACAGCACCCTCAAAGCAGCCCTTATAGAGCTCGGGGTAGGGGAGAAGGCTGCCAGCGAGCGGAGGAATAGGTTACCCTTGAGGTCTCCTGGTAGTCCCAGGGAGATATGAAAACAGCGGGGAAAATAGCTCTGAACCTCCTGAATAAAGCCCTTCTGCTGAGGATACCAATGGGCATTATAAGTGAAAATGATGGCTATCTGGCGGGAAGAAAAGGCATCCTTTCTCAAGATAGGGCTCTCTACAGCATAGCTTTCTTCCACAAACTCAGAGCAAAGTGGCATCAACGCATCACCGATAATAGTACCTCCACTGGGAGAACCAGCTAATACAGGCTTGATCCGGGGGTAAAAGACGACCGGCTTTGTGACAGCTTGTATTATGTCTTCTCCACTGGACGGCATTTCTACAATAGAGTCCTCAGCTATCTTTTCAGATAGAATATCTATCTCCTGAAACAGTTCAGTTAATTCCTCCTTATGAAAGGATGAAGGCGTTAATCCAGGGGACAGATGTTTTTTAATGGCCATGACTTTCTGAATTGAGTTTGACATCTCCTGAGCAAATTGAGGGTTTCCGTCAATCTCAGCGCAGAGGTCAGAGACAATCGGCATGACCTGCCGCCCAGGGGAGGAGAACATTACCATATCGTTACCGCTCTTTAGGGCCTGGATGGTTGCCTCCATCGGGCTGGCAAAGACCGATATTGCCCCCATCTCCAGGTCGTCGGTGATGACCAATCCTTTATAACCCATCACCCCGTTAAGGAGGTCGCTGACAATCTCAATGGAGAGAGAAGCCGGTCTCTTTTTATCTGAGATGAGTGCGGGATAGCAGGCATGTCCTGTCATTATAAAAGGGCTGTAATGGCTCAGCTCCTTGAAAACGAAGACATCATTTTCTAATAGAGGCTCTTTACCAGCCTCGATAAACGGAAGCTCACTATGGGGGTCGACTAAAGCCCGCCCCAGGCCGGGAAAATGCTTGAGTGTGCTCAGAGCACCTTCCTCTTTTAATCCCCGGAGGTAGGCTCTCCCGAAGTCGATCACCAGCTCGGGCTGGCTACCGAATGCTCTTATCCCTATGCCATTATTATCTTTGCATGCCAGTAAGTCGATCACCGGAGCCAAATTGAGATTCATCCCCAACATCTTCAGCAACCGAGCGGTCAATTTTCCCTGCTGGTGAGCATACTCAGGATTGCCAGTAGCCCCCAATGCTAAATTGGAAGGGAAAGAGGGAGCAAAGGGGGAAAGTCGGTCTACAATCCCACCCTCCTGGTCTATGGCTATGAAAGGGGGTATGGAAGTAGCCCTTCTTAGCTCCTGGCATAGGGTAAATAGCTGGTAGGGAGATTTAATGTTTCTTGGGAGAAGCAAAATGCCTCCCGCTGAAAACTCGCTGAGCCACTTCCTCTCTTCTTCGGATAGCTGAGCCCCTTCTATCCCCACGAAGAAGAGTTGCCCTACCTGTTCTTTTATCTTTTGCTTTTTTTCTATGGCTCTCTCTTAAATTAACAAAAGGTTTCTCAGTTGCTCAATATTTCCTATTTTAGCCCTTTCTGGAGGTCATTTAGGAGGGATAAGGCTTCCAAGGGGGTCATTTTGGAGATATCGAGCTTTCTTATTCTCTGCACAATAGGATGATCCTCTGGTCCAAAAAGGAGCAGCTGGTGCTCGTTCCTGGCCCTGCGGGCGACACGCTTTCCTCTGGCTAATTTCGGTATTCCTTCGGCATCCAGCTCGTTCTTTTCCAGATTTTGCAGTATCTCCTTCGCCCTTTCAATCACTTCCCTTGGAATTCCCGCCAGGCGTGCCACCTGGATTCCATAGCTCTTGTCAGAACACCCCTCCACCACCTTTCGCAGAAATATGATGCGGTCGTTCCACTCGCGGACCGAGACATTGTAATTTTTAGCCTTGGGCAGGGTACGGGCTAAATCGGCAAGCTCATGATAATGGGTGGCAAAGAGGGTCTTGGCAGCGATGCTGGGATTGTTATGGATGGACTCTGCCACCGCCCAGGCAATGCTCACCCCATCGAAGGTGCTTGTTCCACGCCCTACTTCGTCAAGGAGGATAAGGCTCTTTCTGGTGGCATGGTATAGAATGCTGGCGGTCTCGTTCATCTCCACCAAAAATGTCGATTGTCCTCGGACGATGTTATCAAGAGCTCCGATACGGATAAAAATACGGTCGATCAATCCTATCTCCGCTCGTTTCGCCGGCACAAAGGCTCCCATCTGAGCCATAATAGCTATGAGGGCTACCTGCCGGAGATAGGTTGATTTGCCTCCCATATTGGGGCCGGTAATTATCAGGAGCTGGTCGCTATCGGGATTCAAGTAGGTGTCGTTAGGGATGAATTTCTCGGCTAAATTGGTCTTCTCTACTACCGGATGTCTTCCTTCAATTATCGTGATTTCCTCCCCTTCAGTAATTACCGGACGATTATAGCTATTTCGAGCGGCTACCTCTGCCAGGGCAGTTAGCACATCGATGATAGCTAATCTTCTGGCGCTAGTTAATATCCTGGGGGCAGCTTCCGAGACTTTCTCTCTGATGCGATTGAATATCTCATACTCCAGCAAGCGAATCTCCTCTTCGGCACCGAGCACCCTGCTCTCGTAATCCTTGAGCTCGGGTGTTATGAAACGCTCGCCCCCTACTAAGGTCTGCTTCCGCATATAATCGTCTGGAACAAGGGATAGGTTAGCCTTGGAGACCTCAATATAGTAGCCAAAGACTTTATTGTATCTCACCTTTAAGGTAGATATTCCGGTCCTCTTGCGCTCTCGGGCTTCCAAACGGGCAATGAAGCTCTTCCCTTTACGGCTTATCTCCCGAAGCTCATCGAGGCGCTCATCAAACCCCCCTTTGATCAAGCCTCCCTCGCGCAAGGTGAGGGGAGGCTCCTCTACTATGGCTTTGTCGATTATCTCGCCAATATCAGTTAGCTCATCCAGCTCTTCCGTCAACTCCTTTAGAAAAGAAGAGGAACAACCCTTAAGCAACTCCCGGAGAGCAGGAATAAGGGTTACCGAGTTCTTCAAGGAGACCAGGTCGCGGGCATTAGCGGTATTGAGGGTGACCTTGCTGGTCAGCCTCTCCATATCATGAAACTCTTTTAACTCCTCTCTAATGGAGGCACGCAGGATGACCCCTTGGTGGAGTTCTTCTACGGCATCCAGCCGGCGGTCTATTTCTGGTTTATTCAACAAAGGCTTTAGCAGCCAGCTTTTAAGGAGGCGCGCCCCCATGCCTGTTACGGTGAGGTCGATTATGGAGAGCAATGAGCCCTCCCGCTTTCCCTCCTGCAGGGAACGCGTAAGCTCCAGGTTCCTTTGAGCGATAGCATCGAGAATCATATAATCCGAACGCTGGTAAAAGCTGAGACCGGTAATATGGGCGAGGTCTTCCTTCTGTGTTTCACGGAGATAGTGCAAGAGCGCGCCAGCAGCCCCTATGGCGATAAGGTTACCTTCAATGCCAAAAGGCTCCAGAGAAGCTGTCTTAAACTGCTCCAAAAGTAGCTGGTATCCATAGTCAGGCGCAAAGAGCCATCCCTCCAAAGGGCTTATAATCATCTCCGCAAACTCTTCCTTAAGCTTTGGTGAAAGATTGAAGTTTTCCGGGATAAGGAGTTCCCTGGGGGAGAAATAGTTGAACTCATCAATGAGTTTATTCCACCCTTCGCTTGTTGGAAATTCGGTAGCTTTAAATTCACCTGTAGAAAGGTCAAGGAAGGATACCCCAAACCCCTGGGTATCCTCAAACAGAGAGGCAATATAGTTGTTCTCCTTGGGGTCGAGCAGATGCGTATCCAGGGCTGTACCCGGGGTTATCACTCGTACCACTTCTCGCTTCACAATCCCTTTAGCGGTCCGGGGGTCCTCCACCTGCTCGCAGATGGCTACTTTGTATCCGTTTTTTATCAGCCGGGATATGTAAATGTCGGCAGCATGATAGGGGATGCCGCACATGGGGGTCTTGGGACCCTTCCCCTTGTCGCGAGAGGTGAGGGCGATATCCAATAGGCGGGAGGCGAGCCTGGCATCCTCAAAGAACATTTCGTAAAAGTCGCCCATGCGAAAGAAGAGAATAGCATCCGGGTATTCCCTTTTTATCTTCTGATACTGTCGCATGGCGGGGGTCAGGGGCTTCATCCTTCCACTCCTGGAAATTTTCAAGGGTTTTCTATTTCCACAGATATTATCATAAATCGCTGTAATGGGAAAGGGGGATTTACCCTCAATGTTAATATGAAGTTATATTTTGCTTGACTTTGTGTGTCAAAAGATATATAAAGATTTCTAAAAACAACACAGGAGGTTTTCCCCATGACCCAAAAAACCCCTTATCAGGTGAAGGACGAAGATAAGGCAATGTTAGTGCTCAGCTATCTAGGCATCCTCTGTCTTATCCCCTATTTTACCGTTAAGAAGGAAAACGAGTATATACGATGGCATGCCCGTCAGGGCATAATACTCCTGATTGCTGAAGTTGTCCTCTGGGTAGCCCTTATGATTCTCTCTGCCATCATCGCGTTTGTGCCCTTTCTATTCTTCTTTATTTCTCTGCTCTGGTTCATCTATATAGTGGGATTTCTTGCTCTTTCTATCTACGGCATTGTTCAGTCGCTAAAAGGCTTGAAGTGGAAAATACCCTTTCTTGGTGACTTTATAGAGAAGATTCCTGCCTGATGCTCTTTACAACAAACCATTTAGGATAGGAAACTTGCTGGCGAGGTATGAGGAGAATTAACTGCAGCGGGTGTATCCGCAATGGCGGCAGGTGACGCACCCTTCTCCAAACTCCAGGAGGCTTCCACACTCAGGGCATTCAGGACAGATGCCGCTGAAGTTCTTCTTTCCGGGGACCATCCTCTGGGAAGATTTTCCGGTCATGGATTGATGATATTGCTCCAGAGCTTTGGCGATAGCGTCAGAGCAGGAGAGGATGATGTTCCCATCCGACCACAGGGGAGAAGGGCAGCGAATACCCCGTAATTGCTCGATAACCGCATCCATATCCACCCCGGAGCGAAGGGCTAAGGAGACCAACCTCCCGGTGGCTTCGGCTTGTGAGGCGGGACATCCACCCGATTTCCCCATCAGAGCAAATATCTCGTTGGGTCCCTGCTCATCCTCGTTAATAGTAATGTATAAGTTTCCACAGCCAGTACCTATCTTCTGAGTGGTACCTCTGGTCTGATATGGACGGGGACGGGGGGTTATAGTACCTCTTGGTTGTTTCTTATCTTTTTCAGGCTTTTCGATGGTCAGCACCCCTTCGCGGCTCCCTTCACGGTAAACGGTGATTCCCTTACATCCCTCTTTATAAGCCAGCAAATATGCTTTCTCTATATCCTGCGCGGTAGCGTGGCGAGGGAAATTAACCGTTTTAGAGACAGCGTTATCGACATGTTTCTGGAAAGCTGCTTGCATCTTTATATGCCATTCAGGGCTGATGTCATAGGCGGTGACAAACAGTTTCTTTATATGATCGGGCACCCCAGGAACTTCCTTCAGGGAGCTACGCTTCCCGATTTCCTGGATGATTTCCTCGTTATAGAAGCCCTCACTCGTGGCTACCTCTATAAATATAGGGTTCACCTCCACCATCTTTTCATCATCGAGTATATGCTGTCTGATGTAAGAGATAGCATATAAAGGCTCGATGCCACTGGAGCAGTTGGCGATGATGCTTATGGTACCAGTGGGGGCTATGGTGGTGGTGGTGGCGTTGCGGAGCTTCCCCCAGGGGGAATCAACCCAGATACTCTTATCAAATTTGGGGAACTCACCCCGCTCTTCGGCTAATTCATGGGATGCCTTTTTCGATTCATCGTTGATAAACTCCATCAATTCTTCTGCTACCTTGAGTGCTCTGTCCGAATCATATGGAATACTTAGCTGTATTAGCATATCGGCGAACCCCATCAATCCCAAACCTATTTTTCGATTAGCAAGGGTAGCTTTTTTGATCTCTGGCAAGGGGAAACGATTAGCATCTATCACATCGTCGAGGATGCGAACAGCCAGTTTGATTACCTTAGCCAGGTGGGGGTAGTCTATAAGCGCTTTCCCATCTTGATAACGCACCATCTTGGAGAGGTTGATGGAGCCCAGATTGCACGATTCATAAGGAAGGAGGGGCTGCTCTCCACAGGGATTGGTGCTCTCAATCTTTCCAAGAGAAGGGATTGGATTTCCCTTGTTCAAACGGTCAAGAAAAACGATACCCGGCTCCCCACTCTTCCAAGACGCCTCTACAATCTTCTTGAATACTGTGCGGGCATCTAAACGCTTGACCTCCTTGTTAGTACGCGGGTTTATGAGGGGGTAATCGGAACCACCTTCCACCGCTTTCATAAACCCTTCAGTCAGCCCTACTGAGAGATTGAAATTATTAAGCCTCCCGGTGTCCTCCTTGGCAGTGATAAACTCCAATATATCGGGGTGGTCAGTGCGCAATATGCCCATATTAGCGCCGCGCCGGGTCCCCCCTTGCTTAACCGTCTCAGTAGCTGCATCAAAGACAGTCATAAAAGATATAGGACCACTGGAAATGCCCTGCGTGGTTTTCACCACATCGTTTTTAGGGCGAATGCGGGAGAAGGAGAAGCCGGTACCTCCGCCACTTTTATGAATAAGGGCGGTGTTCTTTATGGCCTCGAAGATAGAATCCATAGAGTCCTCGATTGGCAAAACAAAGCAGGCGGAAAGCTGCTGTAATTCCCGCCCTGCATTCATCAAGGTGGGAGAGTTAGGAAGAAACTCCAGCTTTCCCATCAGCTCATAGAACTCTCGGGCAACCTGAGGAGTATTGCTGGTAGGGTGGTACTTCTTTTCTACTTGGGCAATATTCAGGGCTACCCGCCAGAACATATCGCTTGGTCTCTCAATAGGGACTCCCTTCTCATTTTTTTTCAAATATCTGCGCTCCAGCACCCGCAGAGAGTTCTCCGACAGCAAAGGCTCTATTTCCCATGGGGGGGCAGTGGTCCTTTTTCCTTTTCTTACTTTCTTTTTAGCTGACTTTGTTTCTTCAGGTGAAGTTTTCATAATATATAACTCTTTTGATAATTATTTTTTTAATGGACAACTTACAAATAAACCGTTAGTATCCCCTTGGGCTACTAAATTTCCTTTATTGTCGAAAAACATACCGTAGATATAGGTGATTCTGTTTCCCTGTTCGTCCCTGAAGGTCTCCGTTACCATCACATCTCTGTTTACACCGTCATCGATGCGGAAGCCATTAAAGAAGAGAATCTGCTTGAACTCAGGGTTTGAATTATTGAATAGCTGATTGTTCCTGAGTTCAAATAGAAATTTTCCTTTTGGTCCGTAAAATCGCCCAGAGACGAGCACCTGATTCTCAAATACCTCCCCTTTGAGATAGAAATTATTAGTTTGCTGATCCCAGCCAATAGTCAACGGCGCTTCAATTAATCGGCTGCCAATCTTGAAAAAGTGCATATGAACTCCCTTTGCTTCAAAATTGTAATGAGCTTTTTGCTTCTTATTATATATTAAATAGCCCCTTTGTCAAGAGAAAAAATACAAGATATTGTACTTCTTAATTTAGTTAACACGACAAATTGTATTTTAATGGCTTTTTATTCGACTACTCTGACTTTCAATCCCCTTGCAGAGAGTCCGAAGTCAATGGCTCTGGCTCCCTTTTCTTGCAGGAGCTTTTTTGCTAATTGTTTATGCCCCTTTTCCACCCAGACGAGGACACACCCTCCGCCCACGGCGCCACAGCTTTTGACAGCTACGCCCCCATAGGGAACTACCATCTCAAACAATTGGTCAATTCTCCGGTACCAGGGGGCAGGGGAGAGGGCTTTTCGGTTTTCCCATTCCTGAACCAACAGGTTCCCCATTCTCTCCCAATCCTGCTGGAAGACCGCCTCTCTCATTCGCTGAGAGATGTTCCTTATCCTCTCAAATATGGCAAATATATTGGAGTCGCCATCAATATGTCTCTTCATTATCCTCCAGTTGGGCTTGCCAGAGAACCGTGGTTTACCAAGATAGACAAGCAACATCCAATCCCTTAGCTCATCAAGGTCAATATCAATCTTCTCAATTTCAATTTTGTGAGGTCGAAGCCAGATAGCATTAACACCCCCGAAGACAGCAGCATAGTGGTCTTGTACTCCTGTGGGGACGCCTAAAACCCTACACTCTAAGTCTCTGGCTAAGCTGATCAACTCTTCAGGCTGATAAGGATTTTCGGTAAGCCTGTTGAGAGCCCCTAACAGGGAGATGAGAAGGGCTGAAGACCCCCCTAATCCGCTACCTGCCGGTGCGAAGCAGTGTACCGTTATCTCCATCCCTTGATGGTGCCCAAAAAACCTGAGAGCCTCAACAATCAGCTCCAGCCCGGGTGGTGAGCCCAGGGAAGGCAGGTCTGGAGCGCTGGCCTTCAGCTTCTGGTCAACGGAACGGATGGTGATAGAGGAGTCTTCCCTGGTGTTAATCCTGGTCACCGCGTAGAGGTCGATGGCAACATTTAAGGTCAAGGCACCGTGATGGAAAAGGTAGAGCGGCCATATATCAATAGTCCCTCCAGCAAGGTCGATCCGGGCAGGTGCTGAGCTTTCAATTATCATCGTTCTTCCATCTTAATTTTTAGAACCTGTAAAAGATGCTTTAGGTTAAAGATATTTTCCATTTTTGTCAAGCGGTTTTTTTCTCAATGAAAGCTTGACAGGGAGAGAGGTTAGTTTTAAAATATTTAACTAAAAAGTTAATTAAAATGACACAAAAAGTTACCAGAGATAAAATTTTAAGAGCGGCAGAAGAGGTTTTTGCCAGAGATGGATTCGCTGGGGCTCGTATCCAGCGAATTTCCCACAAGGCTGGTATCAATCAGGCTATGATCTATTACTATTTCTCCAGCAAAGAAAGCCTCTACCAAGCGGTTCTGAAAAAAACTTTCCTCCGATTAAATCTGGAGCTCTCCCAAGCACTGACTGAAAATTTGGGCTTCGCCCACAAGCTTCGCCGATTAATCGGGTTTCATTTTGACCTTATCTCCCAGAATAATAACCTTCTTCGGATAATACAGAAGGAGCTTGTCGATGGAGGAAAGCATGCCCGGCAAATTGCCCCCCAATATATCAAACAACTCTATATGATGGTAAGAAAGCTCTTTGAGGAAGGCATGGCCTCTGGGGAGTGTCGTTCCATGGATATCGACAGCCTTCTGCTCGCCGTTTTCACCCTGATCACCTTCCATTATGCCACCTCCTCAATGGTGAGCTTTGGCCAGGATGCCTATACCTTGGAGCCTGCAGCGATGGAAAGAAGAAAAAGAGAGTTGATAGAATTGATTCTAAAGGGGATTAGAAAGGATAAGGGATAGAGCTATGGAAAGGGAGTTAAAGACAATCTATATTCTATTGGTGATGTTACCTTCCTTAATGGTGAGCTGCAGCGGAGAAAAAGGCTCGGAAGGTCTTATCACCGCATCGGGAACCATAGAAGCCACCGATGTCTATGTCAGGACAGAGGTCCCCGGGATAATACTGGACTACAAGCTAAAGGAGGGCGATAGAGTAGAGCAGGGGGATCTAATATGCCGCCTGGACTCCGAGAAGCTTGAAATCCAGCTCCAGCAAGCCAGAGCCAGGCAGAAGGAGCTTCAGTATAGACTCGCGCTCATCCGAAAAGGGGCGCGTACGGAAGAAATAGAGAGGGCAAAATCTTCCCTGGAGAAAGCCTTAAGCAATCTGAAAGATGCTGAACGGAACTACCAGAGGGCAAAAGAGCTTTTCCAAGATGAGGCATTGCCTCCGGCAGAGCTTGATAAGGCAAAGCTGAGGGTAGAGGTCAACCAGAGGCTTGTTGAAATTTCTCAAAAAGAGTACGAGATATTACAGCAGGGCTCCCGCCCTGAGGAGGTCAAAATGGCAGAAGCAGCCCTGGAGGGGGTGAAGCATCAGGTGGCTTACATTCAAGCCCAGTTAGCCGATACTTTCATCTACACCCCTCGCAAAGGGATAATTGCCCAGAAGCTGGCGGAGGAAGGAGAATATCTGCCCCCCGGTGGTTTGGTGGCTAAAATAATCGATGTGGATAACCTGTGGCTGATGGTATATCTCACCGAAGTCGAATTCGGCAGGGTAAAACTTGGAGACCAGGTCAGGGTAACCGTCGATTCTTATCCAGAGCACGAATTCACCGGCAGGATAATCTATCTCTCACCAGAAGCAGAGTTTACCCCCAAGAACATCCAGACCAAAGAGGAGCGGGTCAAACTGGTCTTCGGGGTGAGGGTGGGGCTGGAAGACCCATCTGGATTGCTGAAGCCCGGTATGCCGGCTGATGCTGTGCTTAAGCCCCATAAAATAGGCACCTCTGAGGAGGAAAAGTGAGAAATGTATACCATTGAAGCCGATGGGTTGACTAAAAAATTTGGTGACCTGGTGGCGGTCAACAATCTTAGCCTGCGGATAAAAAAGGGGGAGATCTACGGATTCCTGGGACCCAACGGGGCGGGGAAGAGCACCACCATCAGAATGTTGTGCGGACTTCTGCGACCCACCTCGGGCTCTGCCATAGTGGGGGATTTTAGCATACTTGAAGAGCCAGAGAAGGTGAAGCAGGTTATCGGCTATATGGCGCAGCGCTTTGTCCTCTACGATGACCTGACCGTAGAGGAGAACCTCCGTTTTTATGCCCAGATATACCTCAAAGATTATAAGCAGGCAGTCCGTCAGGTAGCGGAGATGATAGACTTTTTCGATCTCCAACCTTATAGGAAGATGTTAGCCCGCAACCTCTCAGGAGGGCTGAAGCAGCGGCTTTCCCTCACCTGCGCTGTGGTGCACCAGCCATCAATCCTCTTCCTGGACGAGCCGACCGCGGGGATTGACCCTGTCTCACGCCGTGTAATGTGGGATATGCTCTACCAATTAGCCGGCAAGGGGATCACCCTTTTTGTCACTACTCATTACATGGAAGAGGCAGAGCGGTGCAACACCATCGGCTTCATCTGGCAGGGGAAGCTGGTAGCTAACGACACCCCCCAGCGAATAAAGGAGACTCTGATAGAGCATGATATTTTAAACCTCAAGGCAACTCCTCTCCAGCAGGCTTTCGATATACTGAAGGGACTTCCTTCAATAATCGATGTCAATATCTATGGTGATGAGCTCCATGTGGTGGTGCAAGAGGCAACAGCTGCCATTCCACACATAAAAAAAGAATTAGAGAGCAACGGCATCTTGTTGGAAGAGGCTTTTCAGATGAAGCCCACCATAGAGGATGTCTTTGTGCATCTGTCCAAAGAAGAGGGAGAAAAAAGGGGGGAAGATGAATAAAAGGCTAACTGCGGTAGCCAAAAAGGAGATACTCCACATCCTGAGAGACAGACGTACGTTAGGAATGGTGATATTTCTCCCGCTGTTAATGATTTTGCTCTATGGTTATGCCCTGACCTTCGACATCCGCCTGGTCAATATGGCTTTGCTGGATGAGGATAACTCTTCAGAGTCACGGCAATTGATTGATAAGTTTATCAGCTCGGGTTATTTTAAGGTTAGACATCGCCTTTCCACTCCTGCCGAGATGGGGAAGTATCTGGACAGAGGAGAGGTTAAAATGGTTTTGCACATCCCCACTAACTTCTCTCGCCAGCTTCTGGCAAAGAGAGCAGCTCCTGTGCAAATAATCCTTGATGGGAGCGATAGCAACACTGCCAACCAGATATTCGGTTATACCAGGGTCATCAGCGAGAGCTACGGGAGAAAGATTATGATGAATCTGCTTGATAAAGAGGGGCTGCACACATCCCAGTTTCGCCGCCCCATAGACTTCCGACCCCGAATCTGGTATAACCCAGAGCTTAAAAGCACTAACTTTTTGATTCCTGGCATCATCGGCATCATAATGACGCTAATTACGGTAAACTTTGTCTCTCTGGCGATAGTCAGGGATAAAGAAAGGGGGACCATAGAGGGAATTATGGCTTCTCCTATCAGCAAGCTCGAATACATATTGGGGAAAATTCTTCCTTACCTGGGAATTTCGTTTATAGACCTGATTTTAGTGTTACTTGTCGGAGTATGGGTGCTTAAGGTCCCCTTCCGGGGGAGCCTCCTGCTGTTTTTTGCCCTCTCCTTCCTGTTCTTCCTTTTCACCGTAGGAGCAGGGCTTTTTATATCTACCCTCACCTCCTCCCAGCAAGTCGCCTGGATGGCAAGCTTTCTGGGGACAATGCTCCCCTCCATTATATTATCAGGATTTGTCTTCCCCATAGAAAATATGCCCCGTCCTTTGCAGATGATTACTTATTTAATCCCTGCCCGATACTTCATCTCTATTCTGCGAGCCATCGTCCTAAAAGGGTTAGGCTTATCATATCTTGTGCAGGAGACGGTAATATTGACCCTCTTTGGGATTATTATGATATCCTTAAGCACCTTAAGGTTCAAAAAGCAGATTGCTTGAAGGTGCCGGAGTGCCTTAAATGGTCTTTTTATCCTCTGTTTTGAATATGGTACGCAAGGAATTTCTCCAGCTCCGAAGGGACAGACGGATGCTCGGAATTTCTATTGTTGCCCCTTTAGTTCAACTTATCATTTTCGGATACGCTGCCAATCTCGATTTAAAGCATTTGCCCATGGCGGTTTTCAACCAGGACCACAGCCAGCTCAGCCGTGAGTTTGTGGATAAATTCGCCTCTTCAGGCTATTTCGATATTAAATACCAGATGGAGAATCTTCGACAGATTGAGCAGGCGGTAGATGCGGGCATGGCAAAGGTTGCTCTTATCATCCCTCTCGATTTTGAGAAGCGCCTGCGAAGGGGCGAGACTGCTATCCTCTCTTTGATTCTGGACGGCTCCGATGGTAATGTAGCGGGAATTAGCTTGAATTATGCCACAATAATAGTGGAACGCTTTTCCCAGAACTGGTTGATGAAAAGCTTGAACGAAAACCTTATCCGGATTGCCGGTACTAACCTGGGACCCATACTCAGCAGTAAGGGGCAACTGGTAGACGACAGAATAAGAGTCTGGTATAATCCCGCACTGGAAAGCAGGTACTATATGCTCCCCGGGGTTATTGCTATGATTCTTCTGCTGGTAACCACCCTCCTCACCGCCGTCAGCATAGCTAAAGAGAAAGAGCTGGGCACTATGGAACAGCTTATAGTCACTCCCCTCGGGCGAGCGGAGATTCTCGTCGGTAAGTTGATACCATATATCATCATCGGATTTGCCGATATGACACTGGTGATATTGGTAGGGGTCTATTGGTTTCACCTGGAGGTTAAGGGAAGCATCCTCCTTCTTTTTCTTTTGTCTATCCTCTTTCTTATGAATACTCTGGCTTTGGGGCTATTGATATCCGTTGTCTCCCAAACCCAGCAGCAGGCGATGATGACCACCTTCTTTGTCATTTTACCTTCCATTCTCCTTTCCGGCTTCATTTTCCCCATCGAAAATATGCCGCCAGCAGTTCGGTATCTTACTTATGCTATTCCCTTTAGATATTTTCTGACCATAGTGCGAGGGATATTTCTCAAAGGGGTAGGGATGGGGGTGTTATGGGATGAATCCCTAATCCTTTTCCTCTTTGGCCTATCTTTGCTAATGGTGAGTATTTTAACCTTCAGAAAGCATCTGTAAGCGTTGCCAGGAGGTGGGGAATTGCTTTCCTTCAGGAAACTGAAGCAGAAAGACCTCTACCATGTCTATCAGCTCGACCAGCTATGCTTTCCTCAGGGGATAGCGTACAGCTTTGATGGCTTTTTGTATTTCTACTTTTATATCGACCACTACTCTCTGGTAGCAGAGGAGGATGGGGGAATTGTCGGCTTCATTATTGCCTCCATTGAAAGGAATAAAACCTCACAGATAATAACTCTGGACATCCACCCTTACCACAGAAGGAGGAAAATAGGGTCTAAGCTGTTGAGCAGGGTGGAAGACCACCTCATCTCTTTGGGGGTTAAAAATGTTTACCTTCAGGTGGGAATAAATAACATCCCCGCCATCAATCTCTATAAAAAATGTGGCTTTACCGAAGCGAAGCGTCTCCCCAAATACTACCTTAACAAAATAGATGCCCTTTTAATGAGAAAGAACTTAGCAGAGCAAAGCTGATTATACTATTCCTGATAGGGAAAGGAGAGGACAGCATGATTGACCTCAAAGGGTACACTTCCATTATTACCGGAGGTTCCCGGGGAATTGGGCGGGCAACGGTTCTAAAGTTTGCCGAGGCGGGCTCCCATGTGGTGATAGTTTACCTTAAAAATCAGAAAGAAGCTGAAGAGGTAGCCAGCTTAGCCGAGGCGAAGGGGGTAAATGCACTTTCGATTAAGGGAGATGTCTCCTCCCGCAGGGATATGGAGAGAGTTGTTGACCAAACCCTGAGGCACTTCGGCAAAATAAATATTCTGGTCAACAACGCTGGCATATGGGAACGGGCTCCCATTCACATCATGAAGGAAGAGGAGCTGGAGCGAACCCTCAGTATCAACCTCAGAGGGGTCTTCTACGGCTGTCAGCTGGTCTGCCAACCAATGATGTCCCAAGGCAGCGGGAGAATCGTAAACATCTCCTCTACCGCCGGACAGCGAGGTGAACCCTTTTACTCCCACTATGCAGCGACCAAAGGGGCTATCATAAGTTTGACCAAATCATTGGCGGTTGAACTCGCCCCTTACGGGATTACCATCAACGCTGTTGCCCCAGGCTGGGTGGATACCGATATGGCAGCTATTCCCCTCTCCAATAAAGAGGAAAGAGAGAGTATTCTCTCCCTTATCCCTCTGAGAAGGGTGGCTCGCCCTGAGGAGATCGCCGATTCTGTCCTCTTTCTGGCCTCGGATATGGCAAGTTTTATCACGGGAGAGATTCTTAATGTCAACGGCGGGGCGGTGCTGTGCGGTTGAGATGGGTTCTGATTTTAAGAAATATCAAAATTTACAGTTGATTTTGACTTGACTCTATGTTAAACTTTGGCTCTTTATAAAACCTGATTGTTGGCAAAAAGGAGGATATTTCATGAGCACAGAGGGAAAACATTTATTTACTTCTGAATCGGTAACCGAGGGGCATCCCGATAAGGTCGCCGACCAGATATCCGATGCTATTTTGGACGCTATCATAGAGAAAGACACCCAGGCGCGGGTAGCCTGTGAGACCATGGTCACCACCGGTCTGGCTTTTGTCACCGGGGAGATAACCACCCGTTGCTATGCGGATATACCCAGCATTGTGAGGAAAACCATCAGAGAGATAGGCTATACACGGGCAAAATATGGATTCGACTGTGATACCTGCGCCGTTATCACCGCTATTGACGAGCAATCTCCAGATATAGCCTTGGGGGTAGACATAGGTGGAGCAGGGGACCAGGGGCTGATGTTCGGTTACGCCTGCCGTGAAACCCCGGAGCTAATGCCCCTTCCCATCATATTGGCTCATAGGTTAGCCCGTCGGCTGGCAGAGGTGAGAAAGCAAAAGATTTTAGACTACCTTCGTCCTGATGGCAAAACCCAGGCGACCATAGAATATTTTGGTGACCGACCGATCAGGGTACACAATGCGATTGTCGCTGCTCAGCATAACCCTAAAATCGATATCAAGAAGCTGCGCCATGATATCTCTGAAATTGTGATTGATTATACTATACCAGAGGAATTCCGCGATAAGAATACGGTCTATTATATCAACCCTACCGGGAAATTCATCTCTGGAGGACCTCTGGCAGACAGCGGAATGACCGGTAGAAAGATAATCGTGGATACCTATGGAGGGGTGGGGAGCCATGGAGGAGGTTGCTTCTCCGGTAAGGACCCCACCAAGGTCGACCGCTCCGCCTCCTATATGGCTCGCTATATTGCCAAAAATGCAGTTGCTGCAGGGCTGGCTGACAAGATAGAAATACAATTAGCCTATGCCATAGGAGTGGTAGAGCCTGTATCTGTTTTTATCAATACTATGGGGACAGCAAAAATACCAGAGGACAGAATAAAAGAAATAATCCTTGATCACTTCAAACTTACGCCTCGGAGTATTATAGAACATCTGAAACTCCTTCGCCCCATATACAAAAAGACCGCAGTATATGGACACTTCGGACGAGAAGAGGATGAGTTCACCTGGGAGAAGACCGATATAGCTTCTACTCTGAGGTCTGAGGCGGGGCTTTAGAGATGGATTATGATGTAAAAGATTTAAATCTGGCAGGGGAGGGGAGACTGCGGATTGAGTGGGCGGAAAGAAATATGCCCGTCCTCCGGTTTATACGAGAGCGATTTACCCGGGAAAAGGTGCTTTCGGGGATGAGGATATCTGGCTGCCTGCATATCACTACCGAGACGGCTAACCTTGCCTTGACCCTCAAAGCAGGGGGGGCTGAGGTTGCCTTATGCGCCTCCAACCCGCTGAGCACCCAGGATGATGTTGCCGCCTGTCTGGTTCAGGATTACCAAATCCCTGTCTTCGCCCGCAAGGGAGAGGATAATAAGACCTACTACGAACATATACACGCTGTGTTGGACCGTAAACCAAACATCACCATGGATGACGGTGCTGACCTGGTCTCCACCATCCACGCCAAACGTCAGGAACTCATTGAGGGTATAATCGGAGGAACTGAGGAGACCACCACAGGGGTAAACCGCCTCCGTGTAATGGCGCAGGATGGAGCGCTAAAATACCCTATCATTGCCGTAAACGACGCCCACACTAAGTACCTGTTTGACAACCGATATGGGACCGGACAAAGCACCCTCGACGGTATCATAAGGTCCACCAATATCCTCATTGCCGGGCTTAACTTTGTAGTGTGCGGCTACGGATGGTGCGGCAGAGGATTAGCTATGAGAGCCAGAGGGTGCGGTGCTAAGGTCATTGTAACTGAGGTTGACCCTCTCCGAGCGCTGGAAGCGACCATGGATGGCTTCCAGGTAATGCCTATAGCTAAGGCAGCTGAAATTGGAGATATCTTCGTCACCTTGACCGGGAACAAGAATGTTATCCGTGCCGAGCACTTCCGTAAGATGAAAGATGGGGCTATGGTCTGCAATTCAGGGCACTTTAATGTAGAGGTCGATATCCCCGCCCTCCAGAATATAGCAACCTCCCGTCGGAAGGTGCGACCCTTTGTGGAGGAGTACACCTTGAGCGACGGAAGGAGGATAAATTTACTGGGGGAGGGGAGACTCATAAATCTGGTAGCCGCAGAGGGACATCCTGCTACGGTTATGGATATGAGCTTTTCCAATCAGGCACTGTCAGCGGAATACTTAAGAAAGAAGGGCTCTTCCCTGGAGGTTAAGGTTCATCGGGTTCCCGAGGAGATAGACCGTACAATTGCCGAACTCAAATTGCAAGCTATGGGAACAAAAATCGATAAGTTTACCCCCGAGCAGAAAAAATATCTCTCCTCCTGGTCTGAGGGTACATAATCCCTGCTTGGGCTAATTCTTTCTATTTTATGTCCGGATGGTGGCCATCATATAGACCCCACCTATCCCAAAAATAAAGTTAGCAGCCCACGCCCCTAAAAATGGGGAGACCACCCCCACACTCCCAAGGCTCTTAAAAAGGCTGACAAAACCCCAATAGACTATTACCAGACCCAAACTGAGAAAAATGCCAGAAAGAGCACCTTTTCTCCCTACCCGAAAAGAGAAGGGTACCCCTATAAGGACGACGATCAGGGTTATCAGGGGGAAGGAGAGCTTCCAATGGAGGTCGACCTCGTATTTGGTGACATCATACCCTCGGCGTTTTATCTCTTTAATGTAAAGCTTCAATTCTCTATAGCTCATTTGTTCGGGAAGGGTCACCTCTTGCCTGAAATAAGATATATCCTCAGCCAGCTTCATCCTTTGATGCAAGCCGAAAAAAGTAATGGTAGGTGCCGGCTGGGTGAAATCCTGAACCCAGCCATTACTTAAAAGCCATTCCTCCATCTTCTCGTCCCACCTCGCCTGTTCAGCATAGATCCTACGGGTCAGTCTGAAGCTCTCAGGGTCGTAATCGAATAAAGAAAACTGGCTGACAATGTTATTGTCCACATCCAACAGGGCATAGAAGTATATCCGCCCCTCTTTCCCTATGACCCATCTTTGCCCCAGATATTGGCGATGGGTTTGGGTGGGACCGCCCTTTATCTCCTCCAACACCGTCCCCAGCCGCCGGCTGGCATAGGGGAGAACCGTCTCGTAAATCCCAAAGCCCAATCCGCTGATTATAATAGCCATAAGCAAAATAGGAGCAGAAAGGCGATAGAGACTTATACCACCCGCCTTGAAGGCATGTATCTCGTTATTCTTTGATAACAACCCGAAGGTCACCATGCTCGCCATCAGGGTAGCCACCGGAAGAATATAGGAGAGCACCTCGGGCAGCTTGAACTTGTAAAAATCGAGCAGCTTCGTATAAGGGACATTGTTCTTGTACATCTCTTCGCTGATGTCTATGAAGTCGGTCAGGGCTAACACACAGTAAACTGCCACCGCCACCAAAAGGAACATCTTACCGAAGGTTATCAGGATATACCGGTCTATGATAGGGGGAAAACCCCCATAGCGGGCTTTTCTCCCCTTGCCTTTCGACCAGAGCCTTACCCTAACAGCGGGACGGGAAGCTCTCAGAAAGAAATTGATAAACCTCTTCTTCGGCCATCTCACAGCCTTAGCTAAAAAGTGGGTGTCGACCTCTTTCCCCCTATGAAATAGGAGGAATATTCCCAGAGCACCGAATAGAATATTCGCCGACCACATGCCAAGAAATGGGGGTATCTCCCCTTTATCCCCAAGTGCTTCCCCGTTTATCAAAAATAACCAGTATACAATAAATATGATAAGCCCTATGATATAGCAGAGGGACTTGCCTCCTCGACGCATTCCGATGCCCAGAGGGAGAGCCAATATGCCGAAAACCACACAGGCGAAGGGGATGGAGAACTTCTTATGAAGTTCAACCATTAATGAGTTGTAGTCCTGCGGGAGGTCCACTTTGTCCAGCTTTAAATCGGTGAATACCAGAATATCTCCACCCTTTACCCGCTTTTGGAGCAAAGCGTCTTTGTTTAATATGTCCTTTGTTTTCAATAAGTTAGGTAAAGAATAGACACGATTGAAGAGAAGCTCCCCCTCTGAGACTCCCTCCTCAGGTGGTGTACGATAGATGGATATGGCAAGAAAGACCTTCTCCAGAGAGGAGGGTAGGTAATAGGGAGCCCGAACTAGTACCTTATCCCGGGGCTTTATATGATGTTCGCTGCTCCCTTGCCAGAACATACCTATACCGGTAGTGGCCACCTTTAGTTTAAGAAGAATTCTCTGTTCAAGGTCGCTATTGTTATCTACCAGCATACTGAGCTCATTTCTCCCTTTCCTTTTTTGAATTTCCTCCCATAGCTCTGCGGGTGTCATAGCCCTCTCATCGGTGACTACATGGAATTGAGTGTTTATGAAATCTTTTTCCTCAAAAAGGACCATTTGCATCTCCTGGAAAGAGTTCATTCGGGGAGTTTGCGAGCTGGTAGGGGGTTCGTAGAGAGCTCCTTCAACTAATTGTATACCAATTTTTTTCATCTCAGGGTCATATATCGGCCTTCCTTGATTGGCAAATACAACCCTCGGTTTTCCTATCTCTCTGGTCTCGCAGAGGAAGACCTTCTTCCATATTTCACCCTTTTTGTCCATATCGGAGACATATAAGACATGATGGGGGAAGTTTTCCTCAAAGACTCTTGGTTTGATTTCCCCGGAGATAGTCCTGGCAGACATTATCTTAAACTGCAGCTCATTGGTGGAACGGTTACCCCAGGGCAGTGCTTCGGTCATCAGGTAGGTATCCAATATCCATGCTGCTGCGCAGAAGATAAGCACAGGGACGAGCATCTTGTATATGCTAATGCCAGCGGAGCGATAGGCTACTATCTCGCTATCCGACGACAGCCTGCTCATACCTATCATCGTTCCTAAAAGGGTGGCCATGGGTAATGTAAGCACGATAATGCTGGGCAACATATAAATGAGGAACCTCATCACATTGTCAAGACCTACCCCTCTCTGGATGAACATATTTGCTAACAGTAGGAGCTGATTCATAAGTATGATAAAGGTGAACACCAACATTCCAAGCAAAGATGGCGATAGTATCTCTTTTATAATGTAGCGGTGCATTATCTTCATAACTATAAAAATATCATAATTTCTGCACTTTTTAAAGATAATAATATGATATTGTTATCTTTAATATGTCCGATAAGATATATTATGTAAACTATAAATTGAAAAATGAATGCTTCAAGCTAAACTCAGATAAGAAATAGATGAATTTATATATCTAAAATATCAGACAAAGACTGGACAAAGAGAGCGAAAAATTTAAGATAATGAAGATAGAGCTCGAGAGGAAAATCAAGGTAGTTTATGAGCAAGTACTGGAAATTGAGAGATTGCTCAAAGAAAAGAAGATGATCAGGTTTTATGGAGAAGATTAGATGGAGGAAAATTGGGTGAAAGTATGAGGATCACAGGAAGTATGAACGGAAGAATCCTGTAGGAAGATAGCCTTCCAAAATAGATGTATCAAATTTTTTAACTGCTACATAAAATATCATTTAACTTATTAGGTAAGTTTTTAATATAGTTTTATAAGTGCTCATGATAAAAAGCATCAAACAAGCCATAAGCTTCTGATGCTAATATCCCCTCCCCTGCTATAGCAAAAATTAATACTTAGATAAATTAATTAGATGTCGGCACGCCGACATTCTTTTTTGAGGCGTTACCCCTCGATATGCCTCAGAATCTCTTTGAGGGCTCTTATTATATCCTCCCTGCTGGCTTCTTTTTTGGCGAACCTGAGGTTAAGGACGAAGCTACTGCCGGCTCCTTTATATGTAAAGGAAAAACGCCTTTCTCTGCCGCTGCTCTTCCGCCTCGCATCCCGGGCGCGATCACGAGTCCATCGACCACCTATTATGGAACTAACAAGGGAATTCATATCTTTATCTGTGGGTTGCCGCGCGATCTCTAAAAGGAGGGATTTGGAGGTAATGTTCTCCTTCTGGCAAAGCTGACGGATTTTATCGGGTATCCTGTTCAATCTGATTGTTTCGGTGATGCTAACACGCGATTTTGCAATTCGTTTGGCAATCTCCTCGTGAGTGTAATGGAACTTCTCACAAAGAAACTGCAAGCCCGATGCTTCTTCAAAGGGCGAAAGGTCTTTTCTTTGTAGATTCTCAATCAAGCCGAGCTCCGCCGCTTCTGCCCGATCAACCTCCCGCTCAACGCAAGGAACTTCCTTAAGCCCCAGCTCACAACACGACCGAAACCTTCTCTCCCCCGCTATTATGTGATATTTTCCTTGATGGAAACGAACTATCAGAGGCTCCAGGAGCCCTTTCTCCCGTATAGAATTTTTCAATTCCTCTAAGTCTCCCAGGGAACTCCTCGGCTGATCGGGATTGGGCACAATATCCTCAATGGGTATCATCATACCTATAGGAGCTCCCAAACGGGAGGATAGATGCTCCACAAAATGCCGGTCGTGTCGCATCTTAATTACTTTTGGTAGTCCTTTCCTGCTGGACACGGTTTATTACCTCTTGGCAAAGCTGTTTATATTCTATAGCCCCTTTTGAGCCAGGGGCAAAGGTAAAAATAGACTCCTTGTAAGCGGGGCTCTCTTCTAACCTCACACTCTTGGAGATGACTACACGGAAGACCTTTTTGCCGAAGACCCTCTTTATCTGGCGAACTATATCCCGCCCAAGGACGGTCCGGTGATCGTGGATGGTGACGAGGACACCCAGGATCTGCAGGCCAGGATTTGGTCTTTTCTTGATTTTTTCAATAGTTTCCAGCAGATCATCAGTCCCCTCTAAAGAGAAGTAGGATGATTGAATGGGAATGAGGACATGTGAGGCAGCCACCAAGATGTTAACCGTTATGAGTCCCAAAGATGGAGGGCTATCGATGATAATGAAGTTGTAGTCACCCTTAATCTGCTGCAGCCTATCTTTCAGTCTGAAGTGACCATCAAGCTCTCCTAACAGCTTGCTCTCCAGCTTGGCGAGGGAGATTCTGGCTGGTGCCAGGTAAAGTCGCTCGAATTTGGTGGGTATGATGACCTCTGGAAAAATCGACTCACCGATGAGAACTTCATAATTAGTGATATCGACCTTATCGGGGTCAGTAAAGGCTATGGTGCTGTGCCCCTGGGGATCCATATCTAAAAGAAGGGTAGTATAGCCCTGCCTGGCTAAGCCAGCGGCCATATTTATCGCGGTGATGGTCTTCCCTACCCCGCCCTTCTGGTTAGTGATAGAAATAATCATCTTTAAATAAATAATAAGATAGTTTTGAGCACAAGTCAAGGAAATAAAAGCTAATAATATACTTTAAGAAATGAAATGTATAAATGTCATTTATTTATAAATAGTTAATTAATGTAAGCTATAAATAAGATTAAGAATATATTTTTTAATCAGCTTAGCCTATATTCTTTTGAATGTTGTCCTTAGAGGATGAGTCTATAGTGAAGCTATGGCGAAAGAAAGATGCTTGGGAGATTAACTCGTCTACTGAGAAAGATGTGATAGGGTAAGAGCTATAGCCTGCTGACATGCTAACAGGGAGCAGATCATCTTTTATACTTGAAGGCTTTTTGGAAAAGTGGTTGATTAGTCTACTAAGAATATTTTTTATCTGATTACCCATCTCGGGAAATATGATGGCGAACTTATCGGGTGCAAGATGAAAAAATATGTCGCAGCTACGGAAGAGTTTCTCTAAATCAGCGCCGATACGGGAAATTAGTAAGCTCTGGCGGCCGGGAGAGAGGTTACTCAGATCTTCAATTTTCAGCACTATCAAAGAAAGCTCCCTTTTATAGCGGTCAGCCCGCTGAGTCTCCTCATGGAGGCGATGCCGAAGATATCTCTCATTGAACATACCAGTGAGCTCATCTATTGTCTGAAGCGATTTTTTCCGATTAAGCTCTTGAAGGTTGACTATTGACTTGCTCACATAAGAGGTGAACTTCCCTAAGATCTCCCTATCATCCATAGTAAACTGTGGAGAGAACAAAAACTTGTCCTCTATTTTATTATAGAGGGAGAGGGTACCCAGAAGAGTTTTTTCTTCTACCAAGGGGGAGCATAAGGCAGATTTAAGCGGGAATAGCTTATCCACCCCATAATGAGAAGAGTACAAATCAGGGATAAGTAGGGGGAGTTTGCTCTTAAAGACTTCCAAGCATATCCTCCCATCTAATTTTTGTACTTCCCTATATAATTGAGGCTCTTTAAATCCATAGGAGGAGCGAACCAGCAACTTATTGGCACTCTCTTGATATAATCTCAAGATGCACATCTCAGCTTCCAGTAGCTGGGCAGCTGAGGCGGTTATTACGAAATAGAGCTTCTCTTCATTGGATATATTAATCAGGTCCATTCCTGATTCATTAATAGCTGAGATTTTAAGCATCTTTTGTTGCCACCGTTCCTTCTCCAGTTCCTGATATATGCGATGAGCCAAAAAACCGCTGATTTCCCTGCAATAGGTGAGAAGCTGGTCAGTAAGGTTAGGGTCACCGGAAAAATGGAAGGTAATTACACCCAAGAGCTTAAAGTTAACTATCATAGGCAATAAGTAGAGAAACTCCTCTCTGGCGTTTGGCTCCTGTCCAGAGAATAATCCGCTGGCATATTCTTTCAGCAGAAGGGGTCTCTTCAGTTTCAGCACCTTCCCTATTGTTCCTTGATAGTCGCGGTAGGTGATTAAACCAAAAAGATTGGGGTTTATTTGTAGAGAAGCCTGAAGGGTAACTTCGGGTAAGGTGGAATAGGGGTCTCTAAGATAGAGGTCACAGGAATCTATTTTCAGCTCCTCATGTATCTTCTTCACGCTCTGTTGCAATTTTTCCTTTATGGGCAGGGAGGAATCCCATATCTCACTGATGGACCCCCGGACAACCTGTTCATCTCGGGAATCTTGGAGCTTCTGGTAGGTTCTAATCTCTGCTAAATACTTAGCCGATTTGGCGGCGAGCTCTGTCATAAAGGCGAGATGGTGGCGGCTGAAAGCATCGGTAAAGCTGTTGTGCCCAACTGAGATGACTCCCAAGGGCGACCCCTTCGTCTTTATAGGGACAGAGATAAGCGACTTCATTCCCTCCTCCTCCAGCAGATGTCTGTAGCGGAGGTCATCGTAATTCCCCGATAGGAGTAGCGCTTCGCCTATCTGAGCAACCCTGCCGGCAATCCCCTCCCCTATCTTAGGAAATCTCAATTCCGGCTTTCGGGTGATAGCCTGGGAAAGCCCCTTCTGGGCTACCATAAGGAGATTCTTCTCATTCCGGTTCATTAACATTAGAGAACCTGCATTTCCACCACAACCTTGCAGACCAACATTAAGGAGGAGATGATAGAACTCCTCAGGGTTATGGGTTAAGTCTATGGAATTAGCCGTCTCCAGAAAAAGATTAAGGGCAAGGAACTGTTGGGGGGAGAATTCTCTCTGCAGACTTTCTTTCCCCCCCTCTACTTCGATGGAGGCTTTCATTTTCCTTATCAGCTTGGCGCTGTTCGCTTTCATTATTTGGGCTTCAGGGGGGCTAAACTGGTAGATCTGCTGGTGAAGGGATTCACTGTTAGAGGCGTCAACTATAATATCAATTTCGGGTATCTCCATTAATATCTGCAGGTCGTGATAAAAGCTGACCGATATCTCATCGCTAAACCGATATCCATACTTCTCCAGATTGAACCCCAATGCCTCCTTATCAGGGTCTATTAAGGCGACAACCTCTATTTGAGGGTCTTTGCGCATCAGAGCCATTATCTCTAATCCCTCAAGATTCGCCCCTACTATGACAACCTTCTCCGACATGGCTATCTCCCGATTTTCTTAATCAGACCAAGGGCTTCAATCCTTTCGAGACCCTTTTGTAAATCCGGGGTGAGGTTTAAGGGAGCCTCCTGACCAAATAGCTTATCCAGCATCGGCTCTTGCAGAGTGGCTTTTCTATCATTGTCCAGACGCGTAAGCTGCGTCAGCAAGAGAGCTTCGGGCTTTTTATCAATGGTGGTCTCGTAAACATTAGAAATTCCATCCTTTATAATAATCTCAGCATCCGTGAGCCTCAGTTGCTCATAGACGGCAACATCACCATGAAGGTCACCCAAGAAAGCATGTTTTATTACCCCTCCTTCCATAAATATCTTCCCCTTTAGCTCCCCTTTTTCAATCATTATGGTGCAAGTCTTCTGATTCATTCCTAAAACCTGAAGAAGATCTGCCAGGCTTAAATGACTAGAGCTGGCAGAGGCAGTTTTACTCTGGAAGGAGGGGCTCTCTTTTTTATCGGAGACCCTCTTAAGAATTATCTCCACCCGTGCTAACAAGTCTTCAAAGCCGAAGGGTTTGACCAGAAAATCGTCACTTCCCACCTCCACAGCCTTAAGAGGGCTAAAATCCTCCTTCTTATTTGCCACCAAGATAAAGGGGGTATCCTCAGTTAGTGGGTTAGTTTTGACCAGTTGACAAAAGCTCCATCCATCAAGTTTCGGCGAGTCGATGTTGGATATTATCAGATCGGGTCTTACTCGTTGGGCAATCTCCATGCCCTCACGACAGTTATTGGCAGTGTAAACCTGAAATCGATCGGCAGAGAATCGGGATTTCATGTTTTTGAGGAAATTGTTATCGCCGTCTACTATAAGAAGATTAACCTGAGGCATCACTCCTCCACCCTCTTTCCACTTCCAGATAAATTAAAAAGTTCTCCTTAAAAATGCTTAATTTAATACTATTTTATAAGATACTACAAAAATAGCTCCCTGTCAAGACATTTTATGCCTTATAAATGAAAATATGATATGACTATGCCAAATATTGTCACTATTGTGCTTTGGCATTCAACTCCCTTTACTTTGGTCTGCATATATGGTATAAAAGATGAACTCAAAGGATAGGAAAGGGTTTATTTCCCTGCGGGAGATGTCAATAAGCATATTACATATAGATATGAGCAAGGGCTGGCGGGAGGGTGAATCACAACTGTTGCCATTAGGGAGAGCATTGCAGAAAAGGGGTCACAACCTTTGGATAGGAGCCCCTCCCAAAAGCGGGCTATTGCTTAAGAGCACTGAGTTAAGGTTGAAAACCATACCTATTCGGGGAGTAAGGCTATTCACACTGCTGGAAGCTAAAAGAATAGGGAAGACCGTGGAGAAGAAAGGGATTTCCATATTACATCTGCATGGTCTTAACTCCCTTAGATTTGGGCTAGGGGTGAAGCAAAGGACCAGGGATGCAGTGATAGTAATTATTTCGCTTCAGGAGGTTTCCCCATCCTTTAAAAAGGGGCGCCGGCTAAAAGAAGGAAGAGGGGTGGAGCAGATAGTGGTTAGCTCCAAAGTGGTCCAAAAGAGGTTGGAATCCATGGGGATAACATCTGAGAGACTAAGTCTTATCCGCAGTGGAGTCGACCTGATAAGATTTAGCCCTGCGGTAAAGCCGTATGACCTATTTGAAGAGTACTGCTTTCCGCCCGAAACGACCATTATCGGCTATGTGGCTCCCTCGCTTTGTGATAAGGGTGAGCGAATCCTCATTGAAGCTGCCAGAGAGGTGGTATCCATTAACTCGGAGATAATCTTCTTGATGGCAGGAGAAGGGAGGGATAGTAGGAAGAGTTTGGAAGCTATGATTGAGCAGTATGGTTTATCCCAAAATTTTATCTTCTGCGGGTTTCCAGACAAGCTGCCCGCCATCCTGGCTGCCCTCGACCTCTTCGTCCTCCCAGCTGTTGAGGGAGATCCAGGTTTAACCACCCTCAAAGCCATGGCGACCGCAGTGCCAGTGATTACTACCAATCTTTCCGGCGTGAAGGAGATTATTAAAGATGGGGTTAACGGGGTGGTAGTGCCTCCTGGTGACTCCCATGCTTTAGCCAGAGTCATAATGGAGTTTATAGAGGACCGGCAAAGGTGGAAGATAATGGGACAAGAGGGGCGAAGGGTAGCAGAGGTGAAGTTTGACATTAATAAATCTGCAAGAAAAATAGAAAAGCTCTATCAGCAGCTCCTTAAAAAAAGGGGGCACCATGGAGATGCTTAAAATCTCGGCGGTAATCATAACCAAGGACGAAGAGAAAAGGATCATCCCCACCCTTCAAAGTCTGCATTGGGTGGACGAGATTGTGGTAGTCGATGCCCACAGTCAGGACCGCACCAGGGAGCTCTGCCGGAAATATACCGATAAAGTGTATGTGAGGGAATGGAATGGTTATGTGGAGCAGAAGAACTACGCTCTGCAATTTGCCTCTCACGATTGGGTATTAAGCCTTGATGCCGACGAGAGGGTTTCTGAGGAGCTTAGGATGGAGATTGAGGAGTTGAGAAGAAGGGGGCAGGATTGCGACGGTTACTACATTCCCCGAAAGGTTTTTTACCTCGGTAGATGGATAAAGCATTGTGGCTGGTACCCCGACTACAAGATGAGGCTATTCAGGAAGTCCCGGGCAAGATGGGTTGGGGGTTCGGTTCACGAATCGTGCCAGGTAGAGGGAAAGGTGGGCTACCTACGCTCTCCCTTGCTCCATTTCACCTACCGGAACATTACGGAGCACCTGAGCCGCAACAACCTCTATGCCAAGCTCAGCGCCCAGGATAAATTCCGCCAGGGCGAACGGGCAGGGATAGTAAAGATGGTCTTTTTCCCTATGGCTACCTTCATCAAAACCTACTTTATAAAATTAGGCTTTTTGGAAGGTGTAGCGGGTCTAATAATCTCTGTCCTTTCCGCCACTTATGTCTTTCTCAAATATGCCAAGCTGTGGGATATGCGGAGAAGGGAGAAGGAAGGAAAAACTTCGCCAGGGATCAAGTGATGGGCTTAGAAGACCAGACCACGTTTCCAGCGACAATAGTCATTACCGCCCTTCCTTTCAAATCCCACCCGTGGAAGGGGGAATTTCTGCTTTTCGATTGAAAGCTGTTCACATCTATTTTAACCACTTCCGATAGATTGAGAAGAGTCACATCAGCAGCAGCTTCAAGGGAGAGGGTCCCTCGCTCAATTTTGAGGATTCTGTCAGGGTTAACGGTGAACATAGCTATCATCCGGGAAATGCTAATCACACCCCTGTTTACCAGTCTATCAAGGGCAAGGGGCACGGCAGTCTCCAGTCCTATGATGCCGAACGGGGCATCGGCATATTCAACATTTTTCTCATCCCCCCGGTGAGGGGCATGGTCGGTGGCTATGGCATCGATGGTCCCATCCTTGATTCCCTGGAGGATGGCCTCTATATCCTCAGCGCTCCTCAGAGGGGGGTTCATTTTGGTATTGGTATCATAACGGCACACCTCTTTATCGGTGAGGGTAAAATGGTGGGGAGTGACCTCGGCGGTAACCTTCAATCCTTGCGCCTTTGCCCACCTCAGCAGCTCTACTGAGCCTTTGGTAGAGATGTGAGCTATATGGAGCTGACCTCCGGTCAAAACAGACAGGATGATGTTTCTGGCTACCATAGTCTCCTCAGCCGCGGCGGGAATGCCGGGCAATCCCAACAGGGTGGAGTAGTATCCTTCATTCATAACTCCGTGAGCCGACAGCTCCTTGTCCTCGCAATGGTCTATAACCGGCAAATCGAACATGCTGGCATACTCCAGTGCTTTGCGCATCAGGTTGCTATTGTAAATTGGATGGCCATCGTCGGAAACTGCCACAATCCCTGCCCCCTTAAGCTCCCCTATTTCAGCCAGCTCCTCGCCTAAAAGCCCTTTTGTGGCAGCACCGATGGGGAAAATATTCACTATCCCCTTTTCCGACGCCTGCTTAAGTATAAAATCTGTCACTGACTGGCTGTCATTTGGAGGGTTGGTATTGGGCATGCAAGCAACTGAGGTAAAGCCCCCGGCAGCAGCTGCCCGGCAGCCGCTCTCGATAGTCTCCTCATCCTCCCTGCCAGGTTCCCTCAGGTGACAATGCATATCAATAAAGCCCGGGGCAACTATTAACCCACGGGCATCTATTATCTGCGCCTCTTTATCCTCAAGCTGTTTTCCTATCTGGGCGATCTTCCCATCGGCAATAAGGAGGTCCCGATGCTCATCCAGGTTGTTAGCCGGGTCAATCACCCTCCCCCCTTTAACTAACAACTTCTTCATATTTTCCTCCCATAAGGAGATAGAGGACAGCCATCCTGACCGCCACCCCATTGGTTACCTGTTCGAGGATAACAGAATAAGGACCATCGGCTACCTCTGAGGAGATTTCCACCCCCCGGTTCAGAGGACCGGGATGCATTATTATCACATCCTTTTTAGCTCTTTTTAGCCGTTCGGGAGTGAGACCGAAGAGATTGAAATATTCCCTCAATGAAGGAAGGTAAGATTTATCCTGTCTCTCACGCTGAATGCGAAGCATCATCACCACATCGCATCCCTCAAGGGCGGCGTCGATATGGTGGAAGACTTTGACTCCCAATTTTTCAATCTCTACCGGGATGTAAGTAGCTGGACCGGCTATCCTCACCTCTGCCCCCAGTTTGGTGAGCAGATGGATGTTTGAGCGAGCAACCCGGCTGTGAAGTATGTCCCCTATGATGGCTACCTTTAACCCCTTGATTTGCCCTTTATTTTCCCTGATGGTGAAGGCATCTAATAGGGCCTGGGTGGGATGCTCATGGGCGCCATCACCAGCATTTATAATGGAGGCGCGGCAGATATTCGCCAGAAGATGAGGTGCACCAGCCCGGCTGTGCCGGATAATGATAATATCAGGGTACATAGCTTCCAGATTCTTTGCCGTATCGATGAGCGTTTCCCCCTTAACCACACTGCTGGTAGAAGATGAGATGTTCAGGATGTCGGCGCTCAGCCTTTTCCCGGCAATCTCAAATGAGGTGCGGGTTCTGGTGCTGGGTTCGAAGAAGAGGTTAATTATGGTCTTTCCCCTCAAAGTAGGCACCTTCTTTATATCCCTGGTGGAGACCTCCTTGAAAGCTTTGGCAGTGTCGAGGATGAGATTGACCTCCTCCACTGACAAAGGCTCAATTCCTAATAAATCCTTCCTATTTAACGGCATAAAGCCCCTCCTTTGGCTCGCTATTGAAGGTTAGGATGCATTTACTCTTCTTCTTCCATTAAAATTACACTATCCTTTCCATCCTCCTCGGCAACACTCACTTCGACAACCTCATCAAGGGAGGTGGGAACATTTTTGCCCACATAATCTGCCCTGATGGGTAGCTCACGGTGACCACGGTCGATAAGGACAGCAAGCTGAATGAATTTTGGTCTGCCAAGATCGATAATGGAATCAAGGGCAGCCCGGATTGTCCGTCCAGTAAAAAGGACATCGTCTATGAGAACTACCTTTTTGTCGTTTATCCTGAAAGGTATATTAGTCTGGCGAACTATTGGTTGAGGTCCCACGGCGGTCAGGTCGTCCCGGTACATAGTAATATCCAGGATGCCCATGGGTATTGAGACCTTCTCTATTTCTTCTATTTTTTTGGCAATCCTGCGAGCTAAAGGAACTCCACGCGTCCGAATGCCGATAATAACAAGGTCCTGCACACCCTTGTTCCTCTCTATTATCTCATGCGCGATGCGGATAAGGGTGCGGTCCATGGTCACAGCATCCATCAGTTGAACCTTCTTTCTAAAAGGCATAGCTTCTCCTTAAATCGGGCACAAAAAAAGCCCCCTCTTCAGGGAGGCTCCTCTTTTTGATGCAAATAATGCTCATCTACCCTTTTTGGCCTCTCGGGACCAAATTAAAGAGTTCATTAAATTCTTAAAATGATAACATCTCCCTGAAAGAGTGTCAAGAAGAAAATAAGATTTCTTTATAAGGGGGTTGCTTGAAGGGAGAAAGCGCTGTTTCCCTCTGCGAAAGAAGCTACTTTTTAGTTGGCTATCTATTCCAGAACTCAGGAGCGATTTATTAGCTCCAGATTCATATTTACAGCTCAAGGGTTTTTTGCTATAGTGTTAATAAGATTTTTTAGCGCGGAGTGTGGGGTCTCAGCTATTGGAAAAGAGAATCTATCATTTGAGCCTTCCTGTGCAGAAGCAGGAATCCATCGCTCCCGGCTATTGGCTACTTTCTCTTCACTCCCCTCAGATTGCTTCGGCAGCTGCTCCGGGGCAATTTGTTATGTTAAAAATTGATAAAAGCTTCGACCCCCTTCTCCCCCGCCCTATGAGCATCCACTCTGTAATCAAGGAAGACAACAATCGCATCGGTTTCACTATCCTGTACAAAGTTATGGGAAAAGGGACCAGACTACTCTCAGAGAAGAGAAGTGGAGAGAGCCTGGTGGTAATCGGTCCATTAGGTAAAGGGTTCAATCTAAACCATATATCCTCTGGCTGTGAGCCAATAGTCGTAGGAGGAGGGATTGGAATCGCCCCGCTGCTCTTTTTAGCCCACAAGCTGCTGGAGAGGGGGTGGACCCCTTCGGTCCTTTTAGGGGCTAATTCACAGCAAGAGCTGCTCAGGCTCGATGAATTTGAATCGTCAGGGCTCATTCCCAAGGTCAGCACCGAAGACGGGAGCAAAGGGGTAAAAGGAATGGTAACTGACCTGCTGGGTTCATACCTTGAGGACAGAAAGGGTGTGCACGGGGAGGTCTTCGCCTGTGGACCCTCTCCTATGCTTGAGAAAGTAGCTTCACAAGCGAAGGAATACGGGCTGAATTCTCAGCTCTCGCTCGAGCAGCGTATGGCGTGCGGACTGGGGGCTTGCCTGGGATGCGTGGTGCGAATCAGAGATAAAGAAGGTAGCCAGCTCTCCTTCCAGCGGGTCTGCACTGAGGGACCGGTCTTCAACGGGGAGGATATAATATGGTAGCAGAATCCAGCCCTATCTTATCGATAGAGCTCAACGGGCTGAAGCTTAAAAATCCCATTATAGCTGCCAGCGGAACCTTTGGCTATGGACTTGAATATGTCCCTTTGGGCGACCTGAGTAAACTGGGCGGGATGGTGACCAAGGGACTTTGCATGTGGGAAGAAAAAGGGAACCCTCCGCCGCGCATCTGCGAGACTCCGGCGGGTATGCTCAACTCCATTGGGCTGGAAAACATTGGAATAGAAAATTTTATCACCGAAAAGCTCCCTCAGTTAATTCAATACGATACGGCAATCATAGTAAACATCTGGGGAAGAGAGATAGACGATTATATAAAAGCAGCTGAGAGATTGGATGCGGTAAATGGAATTGCCGCTTTAGAGGTTAATATCTCCTGCCCTAATATAAAGAAAGGGGGACTCACCTTTGGGACCGACCCCTCAGTTACCTTTGAGCTGGTTCAACAAGTGAGAAAAAGAACCTCCCTTCCCCTAATGGTGAAGCTTACTCCCAATGTCACCGATATAACCCTTATTGCCCGCAGTGCAGAGGATGCCGGGGCGAATGCCCTGTCTTTGATTAACACTCTGCTGGGAATGGAGATTGATGTGTCCACCCGACGCCCTTCTCTGGCTAATATTACCGGAGGACTTTCGGGTCCTGCCATCCGCCCGGTTGCCCTGCGAATGGTTTACCAGACTGCCAGGCAGGTGAACATTCCCATTGTGGGTTTAGGGGGGATCTCCTCCCTGGCGGATGTAATAAAGTTTTTGTTGGCAGGGGCTTCAGCAGTGCAGATTGGGACAGCTAATTTTTTTGACCCCACTATCTGCTGGAGGCTGGTGGATGAGCTGGAAGAGTACCTCCGCAACGAAAATATATCAGATGTGAATCAACTGGTGGGCGCTATTATAGAGGAGTAAAAAATGGAGGTTCCGGGGAAAAAGATAAAGGACAGTTTGATAATAGCCCTCGATGTCCCTGCTGCCGACAGAGCGCTGGAACTGGTCAATCTTCTGAGAGGTAAGGTCGGCATGTTCAAGGTGGGAAGCCAGTTGTTCACCTCCGCAGGACCACAATTAGTGCAGGAGATAGTGTCCGGCGGGGATAATGTCTTCTTAGACCTTAAATTTCACGATATACCCCGGACCGTCGTTAATGCTGCTATAGAGGCGGTGAAGATGGGCGTCTCCATGTTTAACCTCCACACCATGGGCGGAATGGAGATGATGAGGCTCACAGTACACGAGACCGCCCGCTACTGCTCAGCCTTTAAGCTCCGCCGTCCTAAAATTGTGGGGGTTACTGTATTGACCAGCCTTGATCAGGAGAACTTGCAGAGAATGGGGTTAAAAGAGTCGGTTGATGAGATGGTTATCCGCTTATCCCTGTTAGCCTTAGAGGGGGGGTTGGATGGGGTGATCGCCTCCCCCAGAGAGATAAGGGCAATACGAGGAGCCTGTGGTGAAGGTTTTATTATTGTAACCCCCGGGATTCGCCCCTCCTGGGCCAGTGCTGATGACCAGAGGAGGTTTTCCACCCCCAGGGAAGCAATTGAAGCGGGAGCCGATTACATCGTTATTGGAAGACCGATAACAGGTTCAAAGGATCCCCTTTTATCTCTGGAGCGAATTCTGTCTGAGTTACCACCGCTGCAAGGAGGCAAATAAGAAATTATTGAACAATTTAACGATAAGATTAAGGAGCTGGAGCAAAAAATAGCTTATCAGTTCCAGAAAAAGGAGCTTCTGCTCCGCGCTCTGACCCATCGCTCCTATGCCCATGAGCACCCTGAGTCTGTACATGGGGATAATGAGCTGCTGGAGTTTCTGGGAGATGCTATTTTAGGATTCATCACCAGCGAGATTCTCCTCTCAGGTTTTCCCAATTCCTCGGAAGGGGAACTCACTAAAATGAAAGCCTTCATCGTCTGCACAGAGTGCCTGGCTCAGCAGGCACACAAGCTGGGGCTGGGAGACTACCTTCTTTTAAGCCACGGAGAGGAGAAGACCATGGGAAGGGAGAAGGAATCCCTTTTGGCTGATGCTTATGAGGCGCTTACTGCCGCTATATATCTCGATGGCGGACTAGAAGCTGCTAGAGAATTCGTTCAGAACTCCCTTGCTGATCGGCTCTCTCGCATAGGGGAGCTTGCGGTGCCGGGCAACGATTATAAATCCTCCTTTCAGGAATATGTGCAGGCTAAAGACCTCCCCTTGCCCACTTACACGGTGGTGGAGGAGTGGGGTCCTCAGCACCGTAAGCATTTCCTGGTGGAGCTTAGAATTGGCGAGGTACTGATCTCTACCGGGAGGGGAAAAACCAAGAAAGAAGCCCAACAGGAGGCAGCCAAAAGAGCCTGCCAGATGATTCACTCCATCCCTTTGAATAATGATATCAACAAAGATTAAAAAAGTCGGCAGTTAAGAGGATGAAGTGCAAAACCAGAATTATCCCCGTTTTTGTCCCTCAGAATAGCTGCCCTTACCGTTGTATCTTCTGCAATCAGGTAGCGGTGGTGGGTAAGAAAAAGCCCCTCTCATCACGGGAGATAGAATCTTATATTCATAAATGCTTACAAACTATACAGCTATCTTCGCCCGAAGGAGAATTGCCTTATGTCGAAATAGCCTATTATGGGGGGAGTTTCACCCTTCTTCCCCGCCAGCTCCAGGAAGAGTATCTTCATCCGGCATCAGAGGCTCTTAAAAGGGGGTTCATCAGAGGGATACGTCTCTCCACTCGCCCCGACTGGATTGATACTACAATTCTCTGCTTCTTGAAGGAAAAAGGGGTGAGTGTGATTGAGCTGGGTGTTCAGACAATGGACGACCAGCTCCAGGCTTATATCCGCAGAGGACACACATCAGAAGATGTGCTGCGGGCAATGGAATTGTTGAGGGATTTTGGGTTTAAGACCGCAATCCAGCTTATGATAGGCTTGCCCGGAGAGGATGATGCCACTCTTAGCTCATCTATGGCTAAGGTTAAGTCCTTAAAGCCCGATATGGTTCGCATCCATCCCACTCTGGTTATCAGAGATACCCCTCTGGAGAAGCTCTATCTCGGAGCTAAATACAAACCCTTGAGTCTGGAAAAGGCGGTGACGATATTGAAGCAGTTGGTGCTATCCTTTGAGGCAGAGGGGATAAAGGTCATCCGTCTGGGACTGCAGCCGAACCGGGCACTGGAAGAGCCTGGCACCATAGTAGCAGGACCCTACCACCCTGCTTTAGGGCAGATGGTCGCATCGAGCATCTTTTACGACTTGATTATGAGGGGTATGGAAAGGCTTCAGCTTGAGACAATGAATAGGATTCATATTGAGGTCTCCCCGGAGAATATATCCAATGTGATAGGAAACAGAAGAGAAAACTTAGCCCGCTTAAAAGAGAGCTTCCCTTCCTGTGAGATAATGGTAAAGGGGAATATCAGTCTCCGCGAAGACCAGATGCGCTTGAGTGTTGGTGATAAATCTATCCTATTGAGTAAGAAAGAACTATTATACCGGCATTAATGTGGTTTCCTTGGTTTTTTCCTCAATTGTAAGGAAAAAATATATTTAAATAACAATTTAAAAATTTACTTAAAGCAAAAAGTTTTTGATTTTCGACTATCACAAATTATTATTCTATTTTATGTATTAGAATCTATCTCTTTAATTGATTTTTTCATTTCTATTTTTCAACTAACTTGTTAATACCTTAATAATATAGCCAGTTGCAAAAGCTAATCCAAAGCTCAATAGGGAACCAATCAAGATATATTCAGTTTCTTTTCTTCTTGCAGGTTCTTTTATCTCACCAAAACGGAAAACTGATTTAGCTGCAACTAAGAGACCAACTGCTTCCACATATCCAAATAATATGAAGGTATAAGTAAAAAGCCGTTCCAAACTGCCAATCCAAAAGCCAGCTTTTTCTAGACCCCGATTATCTTGATTTTTAAAGTGTTTACGAAAAGGTTCTAAAAGATTATCTATAAAATATCCAAATGGCCATAGAATTATTAAATAACCGAGAATTATTAATAAGATATTAGGCGAATTCCATACTTTCTGAATTAAGTATTTGATTAAAGATATACTTTCTAGCGATATAATAATCCATATCACTATGACAACTAATAAATGACTAAGTTGGTCAAGAAGATACTTTTTTAAATTATCACCCAGCCTAGCTTCAGATCCATGTATTAGCAAGTGAGAAGTGAATATTACTGGTATA
>NJBL01000074.1 GCA_005223145.1 bacterium (candidate division B38) B3_B38
CGGGCAAGGTTGCCCGGCATAATCTCCGCTATTGGCAAGATGAGCCCTACCTCGGTCTCGGTCCTTCTGCTCATTCCTATACCATAAACAGCAGGTTCTGGAATGTATCCGATGCAGAGGAATATATCAAATTAATCAACCAGCATAATAGGGCAGTAGCAGGCCAGGAAGAGGTCACACCCAATCGAAGGCTAGAGGATGCCCTCATCTTAGGACTGCGATACCTGCAAGGAATAGAGCTCAGCAGATTTTATAAGCGATACGGTGTGCGCATCTTCGACCGCTACAGCGAAGAGCTAAAATCACTGGGAGAGAGCTCTCTGATAGAGACTAGCGACGATTTCCTCCGTCTTACCAGAAAAGGGATTCTTGTGTCTAACGAGGTCTTTCAGCAGTTTATATCTCCGTAATGTCATTTAGCAAGAGGTTGATAAGATGAAAATGGAAGAGAAACCCATCGACCTTCGCAGCGACACGGTCACCCGACCTACTCCCGCCATGAGGGAAGCAATGATGAATGCGGAAGTAGGAGATGATGTGTATCTTGAAGACCCAACCGTCAACAAATTGCAGGAAACCGCTGCCGCTCTCTTCAAGCGAGAAGCAGCTCTCTTTGTCCCTTCCGGCACCATGGGAAACGAGGTCGCCATCCATATCCTCACCCAGCCGGGGCAGGAGGTCATCTTAGAGGAAGGCTCACACATCTTCAATTTTGAGCTATCAAGCATGGCTATATTCTCCGGCGTACTGGCACGCCCCATCAAAGGTCGCCGAGGAATTATCGACCCGGAAGAGACCAAGCGTTCTATTCGTCCCAAAGCCTATTATATCTCCCCTACCGGGCTAATATGTCTGGAAAACACCCACAATCATGGCGGGGGCTCAATTTACCCCTTAGAATTAATAGAAGCTATCACCTCTCTGGCTCGCAATGAGGGAATTCCCATCCATCTGGACGGCGCCCGCATCTTCAACGCGGCAGTCGCCCTGAATAGAGAGGTGAGCGCTCTTACCAAAGGCTTTGATACCATTATGTTTTGTCTCTCCAAGGGGCTCTCGGCGCCGATAGGCTCCATGCTGGTAGGAAGCAGGGAGCTTATAGAAAAAGCCCGCATAGCCCGAAAGATTCTCGGTGGTGGGATGAGACAGGTTGGGGTTTTAGCGGCTGCCGGTCTGGTGGCTCTGAGAACTATGGTAGACCGCCTCAAGACCGACCACCAAAATGCCACCCTTCTGGCAGAGGGGATTTCCAGAATTAAGGGGCTGCGCATTGACCCTACTACTGTGGAGACCAACATCGTCATCTTCCAGCTTGAAAGGCTGAAAGCCGATGCCCAGGAATTCGCCCATCAGCTCAGATTAAGGGGCTTGCTGTGTCATCCTTTTGACCATATCACCATAAGAATGGTCACTCATAAGGATGTCAACCGTGAAGATATTTTAAAGGCTCTGGATATAATGGAGACTGTCTGCGCCGAGCTTCTCCAGTAATCGGCGGAGAGGATAGCTAATCTGATGAGGATTCTTGGTATAGACACCTCCACTATGGCTGGCAGCGTAGCCCTGGTGGAGAAGACCACCCTGAAGGGGGAGGTAAATATTCACTGCCACCTCACACACTCCAAGAGACTTCTACCATCTATCAACTTCCTCCTTAAAAACCTGGGTATAAGCCTGGACCAGATAGATGCCTTAGGGGTAGCTGTGGGTCCGGGCTCCTTTACCGGATTGCGGATCGGGATAAGCACCGTCAAGGGATTAGCCTCCGCCCGGGGTATGAAAATCTGTCCGGTGATCACTCTGGAAGCGATGTCCTTCAAGGTCAGGCATTATAATAAAATTGTCTATCCTATGGTCAATGCTGGACGAGGAGAGGTATATGCCGGAAAATATCGAGTTGCAGGCGATACCATTAAGAGACTTTCTCCAGACCTGGTCATATCTCCTGAAAAATTCCTGGCAGGGATTGACAGCTGGGATGCCGTATTCTACGGGGATGGGGCTATCTCTTACCGGGAACTCATCAATAGATTTTCCCGGGGCAAAGCCCTCATCGCCCCGGATAACCTGTTTCTTGGAGAAGCCATAGCCCTCATAGCTGCGCGTAAACTGGCGTTAGGGAAGACGGTCACCCTTGCGCAATTAACCCCCTACTATATCAGACCTTCAGACGCCGAACTAAAAAAGTTTGCCAGAGGGTTCACCACTGGGAAGAAAGAGATGTAGCCATGCTCTGGTTTAAAACAGTCCAGGTTCCCCCAAAGGGCGTTCAATTATCCCTTGTCCAAAAATCTCCAATATGTTAAAATTTTAAATAGCCCATTTAAAAATGCTGAGGAGGAGAGCTTATTTATGGCTAAGAAGTTAGACTCTATCAGGAAACAGCTAATGAGAGAGAATAAGCAATTCAAAAGACTTTACAATAAACACCAGGATTATGAACAGAGATTAGAAAAGCTCAGCTGCAGGCTTTATCTTAATGAAAAAGAGCGAATAAAAGAGAAAAATCTTAAGAAACAGAAACTACTATTGAAAGATAAGATGGAGAAGATGCTCAGGGAATACCAGCAGAAGCTCGCCTCCTCGACAAAGTCCTGAGCCTCCAATATCACGCAAGGAATCCCTCCCGAGGGGACGCTTTTTATATTGTTTTCAGGGCAGGAAATATGGAGCCGAAAGGGGAAACCATAAGGAATATGCAAAGGAGAAAATATATCTCCATAAGAATTGCCAGAGAAGGCTATCCCTATATCCTGATACCTCTTATGGTCGCCCTGTTTCTGTTCATCTATGGGTCTCCCATCCCTGCCTCACTCCTTCTGCTTGTATCCGGGGGCATGGGATTCTTCTTTCGCGACCCCCCACGGACCATTCCTGGGGAGGCAAAAGCTATTGTCTCACCAGCGGATGGAAGGGTAATGAAGATAGCCCCCTTAACCACCCCGGAAGGAGAACGGAGGGTGCTGGTCAGCATATTTCTCTCCCTCTTCGATGCTCATATTAATCGCGCCCCCGTAAGGGGAAAGATTATTAAGGTTAATCATCAGCCTGGCAGGTTTCACCCCGCCTTTAAAGAAAAGGCTTCCAGGGTAAATGAACGAAATATAATCATAATCTCCAACCAGGAGACCTCTATTATCCTTCATCAGATTGCCGGCATTTTAGCAAGGAGGGCGATTCTGTGGAAGAAGGAAGGGGACTCCCTCCTCAAAGGGGAAAGGATAGGGATAATAAGGTTCGGCTCCAGGGTCGACCTTTGGCTACCCCCGGAGGTCAAAATTACGATTCATCCCGGGCAGAAAGTCAAAGCGGGGAGTTCCATAATAGGAAGACTAAGGTGAAAAGGAAAAGAAAGGAGATAAAGGACAAGAAGTTCAGGCGTGGCATATACATTCTACCAAGCACCTTCACCATCGGGAACATCTTCTGTGGCTTCTACGCTATCATTGCCTCCTTTAAAGGGGATTTCTACATAGCGGCTATACTAATTGGCATCGCCTTTGTTCTGGACAGCTTGGACGGTAGGATTGCCCGGTTGACCCATTCCAGCAGTCCCTTCGGCCTGGAATTTGACTCCCTGGCTGACATCATATCCTTTGGCGTAGCCCCCAGCCTGCTGGTCTTCTCCTGGGCATTCACTAACCTGGGAAGAGTAGGCTGGCTGACCTCTCTTATCTTTATCATCTGCGGAGCGATGAGGTTAGCGAGGTTTAATATCCAGAAATCGCCTGTTGATACCCACTATTTTGTCGGACTGCCCATCCCTGCCACTGCCTTTTTCCTCGCTACTCTGGTCTTTTACTATCCCCATCGAATTGAAAATAAAATCACCTCCGTCTTCATAATGGGATTGGTCTATCTGGTCTCCTTTCTAATGATAAGCAAGCTCCGCTATCGCAGCTTCAAGGATATAGACTTCCGCAAGAGGAAATCTTACTTTATCGTAATAATTATAGCCCTATTCTTCTGGTTAGTCCTCATCCACCCCCAGCTTGTCCTGCTGGCACTGAGCTCTTCTTTTGTCCTGTCGGGCATACTGTCCAAGATGCTCGCCCTGTGGAAAAGGCACAAACTACCCACAACCTCTCCCCAGGGAGAGAAGATTATTGAAGAGCATCACCAGCCATGAAAGGAAACTCAACAGGCTATTCCATGGCTATAGTTGGCTCCACCACCCTTAAGGGGAAAGAGCTGAGAGAGGTGCTGGTGGAGAAGAGATTCCCGGTAACAAAGATGAGGTTGCTGGATCACAAGGAGGAGGGGCAGCTGACCGAATTTGATGGGGAGCCGAAGCTGGTGAAGAAAATCGAGGAGGACTCCTTTGATGGGGTGGACATTGCCTTCTTCTGTGGAGACCCGGCAGAAACAGCCAAATACCTCCCCTGGGCGGAGAAGAAGGGGTTTACCGCTATTGACCTGAGCCAGACCCCTCTCGCCAAAAAGGATGCCCCCATTGTAGTCGTTGGCGTTAATGAAGAGAAGATTATCAAAAACCGGGGAATAATAAGAAACCCTCACTCTATAACCATCTCTCTGTGCACCATCCTCCATTTGCTAAAAAGAGCCTTTGGCATTCAGTATTCGGTCTGCACCGTATTTCAGCCCGTCTCCGAATACGGCGAGGAAGGCATGGACGAGTTCTTCAACCAGACCATCAGCGTCTTGAATTTCAAAAGGGCGGAGGGAAAAATCTTCACCAAGCAGGTCGCTTTCAACCTCATCCCGAGGGTCAAAAAGCCTTATGCCAAGCGCTACATCGACTATGAGTCCATCCTCATCAACGAGATAAGGGCGGTGATGGGCAGGGAGTTCCCACCCTTGACCCTTTCTATGATACAAGCCCCTATTTTCCATTCCCACGCCATCTCCATGTTCGTTGTCCTTCACTCCGAACCGACTGCCGAGGAGGTGGAGAGCCAGCTGAAAACCTGCACCGCTCTCTTCCATGACCCCCTCTCCCCCACCCCGGTGGAGACTGCCGGCTCCGATATAATAAACCTCGGCAGAGTGCGTCGTGATAAACAGATAGACCAAGGCTACTGGCTGTGGATGGTCACCGATAACCTTCGGTGGGGGTGCGCGCTCAACGCGGTAAGAATTGCGGAGTTCCTCATCTCCTCCGCGAAGGGGAGGAGCATCTAAATATATCTTTACTAAAAAGCAGCCGCTCCCTTAGTCTTCTGTCAGGGGTATAAAAATACTTACGGTGGTTCCCTTCCCCTTGCGGCTGCGGATTTTAATTTCTCCCTTGTGGTCGTCGATGGCTTTCTTGGTGATGGCTAACCCCAAACCGACCCCGGAATCCTTGGTTGAGAAGTAGGGCTCGAAGAGGCGACCCATAGCTTCCCTGTCAATCCCCACCCCTGTGTCTCTTACCTCTACTTTCATGATCTTCTTCCCCCTCCGGGGCGTACAAAGACCGGCGCTGATAGAGAGCGTCCCCCCCTGGGGCATAGCCTGCAGGGAGTTCTCTATTATATTTATCAGGGCTCGCTTAAATAGCTCCCTATCCGCCTTAATCGGGGGGAGGTCTGGGGGAATATCTATAACTATATCTATAGTGCTGGATATGGCTGACTGATAGGAGCTTATTATCTCATCTATCTGCTCCCTCAAGTTGACAGCAGTCAGCCTCAGCTTAGGAATCCTCCCGTAGATGGAGAACTCCGTAGAAAGCAGCCGAAGGGTTTTTATCTGCTTCATTATGGTTTCAATACAACTGTTGAAAATCTCCCTGTAATTTGAGGGCTGGTCCTCCACTATGCGCTGGAGATGCTCGACGGAGAGCTGAATGGGAGTCAGCGGATTTTTGATCTCATGGGCGACCATCCTGGCCATTTCAGCCCAGGCTGCTAATCGGTTGGACTTTATGACCTCGGTGATATCCTCCACCAGAATAATGGCTCCACCTATCTCCCCTCCGGGAGACCTTAAAGGTATGAACTTCAAGCGAGCATTAAGCTCCTCCGCCTTACGAACGAATTTCACCTCCCTCTTCAGCTCCCCCCGAGGACGCCTTTTATAGAGTAGGTAAGATTCAATCAGGGGAGAAAGACCGGGCTCGCTGGCAACAACCTGGGAGAAAGACCGTCCAACAAGGTCTCCCCCCTTTATGCCTAAGATGGCAATGGCAGCGGGATTAATGGTCGTAATAACCCCTTCTCTATCCAGAGAGATAACCCCGGTAGTTGCGTTGAGAAGGATCTTCTCTATATAATCTTTTCCCTGCTGAAGCTCCAGCCTCTGCCTCTTGAGGTCTCTGGTCATCTTATTGAAGGATTCCACCAGCTCTCTGATCTCGTCCTTTGAAGTGGTTGTGATAGTCAGGTCGAAATCCCCCCTGGAGACCTGAGCGGTCCCTCTGGTCAGCCCCTTAATAGGCTCTGAAATCTTCCTGGCAACCGAGTAGCTGAACAGGGATGAGAGAATGATGAGGATGATGGTGGAAATCAGTATAACATTGTTTATATCGGCAATCTCAAGCTCGATCTGCCTCTGCTCCAGCATAAGGGGAATTGAAAGAATGGTGTTTGTCCCCTCCCCCTTTAACTTCACGGGAGCACTCACTACCGTATATCGGAAATCCCCCAGAGACTCCTGCGTGGCAAAGTAAGGTATCTGGTGCAACTGAACCTGATGATAAGTCTTCCCCTCTACTCGAAGGGGCAACAGACCCGATGAAAATAGCTCCCTGCGGTTAGTGCCCACCAAGGCGCCCTCCAGAAATATGTTGATATCCCTATTGATCCAGCTACTCACCCTCAGCGCTAACTCGTCTCCCAAGGATGCCCTCAGGGGCTTGCCCTCTGCTTCCTGACCATAAAGGTAATCTTCAACCACCCTCTTAGCCACCTCCCCTGAGGCTATCCCTTGAGACCTGATCTGGTCTCTCAGCCTCTCGGAGAGATAATTCCTTATGGAGATAGAGAGGAAAACCATGGGAACAATAGAGATAACTATGAATATTATCAGTAATTTTCGATGAAAGCTGGCTAAGATACCTCTAAGGGAGAAAATCCACAGCACCTCTCGGTAATGCCTGACCAGCCAGAAAGGTGCAACTCCTATGCCGACCAAAATAAAGAGCACAGCGCTCAGGCCGAAAGCGCCTGCTAATGCAAAGAGAAAATCCCGGCTCCCTGTCTCTAAAAAACCGACCGCCAGGCAGTAATTATCATAAGGGAAATAGACAACCGAATAGCGCCCCCCCTTCTCCTCCGCCCTTAGCCACCGCGGGTGCCCGGTGAGAAGAACCTCGTGGATAACCCCTTCAGATGGGGGAAGCAGTTTGCCCTCAGAGGTGAAAGTTGTCCGTCCATTGGAGTCGTACACTATGAGGAACAAGTCGGTATTGAACATGGTCTCCTCTGAAGCCTCCGCCCGGGAAGAGCGGAAAAGCTCGTAGTATGGGTCATTGGAATGAATGAATGGCAGATTATTGTAATCAATCGATAAGGAGACTAACACCGCCCCCAATGGCTCGTTGCGGTCGAGGATAGTCTTAGTGCCCTGCAGTAATGTGGTCTGCTGACTGCCAATCTGAGCTCGCCTCTCTATAATGACCGCTTCCTTATAATCTTTGAAATCGGGCAAGGAGAGGTTAGAAATGGGGGTTAAATTGAAGGAGAACTGGTCTCTAAGCTTTCCGTTGCTATCATAAATAGCCAGGGAAGAGTTGTATCCCGAAGAGGCTAATCCCATCCTCTGCCACATGGAATAAGCCAATCCGCCCAGGCTTCTGCCAGAATCATAGCGCAAATTGTCAATCAGTGGCTGATAGCTCTCTACTCTGGAGAAAGAATGTTTCAAGATAACCTTCTCCCTCTCCTCCTGATATATTAGCCGAGGAAGGGTACTCCGCTCGATAAAATCTCTCCTTATGCGGTCTAAATAGTGGAAATATGATGAATAGAGGAAAAGGGTAACCATACAGAACAGCACAAAGAGAGAAAGGGCTCTTAAAAAAACCCCTCGCTGCCAGAACCAATGCCTCCATCGCTCCAGAAATATAATAAGAACTCCTACTCCAATAAGAACCGCAAAGGAGGGGAGAAGGAGGAGCTCCATACCCCGGGCTATTAACAGCAGCCAAAGGAGTGGCAGTCCAAACCCCAGAAGAAGATACCCGGAGGAGGCTCGGCGAATGTCGCCCCCTCGGATATAGCCCAACCTCAACCATAAGCTCAGAAAGAGAGAGGCAATCAGAGCGACATGAGCGAACCCGAAAAGCTGAAGCCCTCCTTGCACTAACAAACGAGACAGATCCACAGGATAAAGGGAGAACCGAAGCAGATTCAGACTGCTGTTGAATTGGGTGATATAAATCAACCGATTAATAGCAACCAACAGACCTGCCGCCATTATAGAGACTGCCATTGTATGAAGGAGCATAGAAAGCAAAGGAATCTTCCGGGGGCAAAGGTCATTTCCTTTTCTTACGCTGCTTCTCAGACGGGAATATAATCTCAGCATTAAGTACAAAACCAGGAGAGAATTCACCACAAGAAACAGAGCGGTCAACCCGTAATCGGCAGGGGAACGGAGAAAACCGAAGAATGAGGTAGAGGCAAAATGGGTGGGGTTGAAAGAGTTAAATTCTTTTGCCTCCAAAGGGAAATTGAGCCTGCTAATTAGCCAGCGGGTTGACCATAGAAGAAGGGAGAACACCAATAACCGAACTCCGCCCCTCTTCAGACCTCTCGGAAAATCCTGCCCTGAAAGATGGCTCATCTCCTTGAAAAACGCTTTGCCCGACAGATAAAGAAGAGTGAAGAGGAGGAAGATTATCCCCAACGAGGAGATGGTCTTCAACGCCCCCTTGCTCTCCTCAAGCTGACCCAGGGCATCGACCCCTCTTATGGTGACCACAGCGAGGATGCTCTTCTCCGGCGAATAAAGCGGATAGCGGAGATTTTCAATACGAAACTCCGGGCGGCTCCAGTAAAACCTTCCATACCGTTGGAAAAGGAGCTCCAATTCCTGGGCGCTCTCCCGATAATCGATGAAATTGATGTCCACCTTCCCTTCAGCCCCTAATCCCTCAGGTAGCAGTAGCTCCCTCTCCCGCAGAAAGCGGTTTTTTATTCCATAGTGGGCGGAAATGAGGTACTGCAAATGGAGGTATCCCACCGCCCCATCACCCGGCGCACTAAGGATGGGGAAGAGCGCATTAAGCCGAGCTGAGATCATATCTTTGTCAATGAAAAACGTTGCTCTTCCTTCCTGCAAAATAGTGGAGGGGTTGCTGGGTAGAAAAGAAGTTTTGCCTTGCCAGGCTACCGGACCCTCTCTATCATAGATGATCAAGGCAAGGTAGGGGTCGCTAACCTCGCTCATTCTTTCAACTTGCTCAAGGAAATCAAAGATCCCTTTCTCACTCAGCTCCTTATCCCTGATCAGAAGTCTCCTCCTCAGAGCCTCATCCTGACTCAATAGTTCCCCTCTCCTTTTAAGCTGCTCAAGCAGATGGGAAAATCGAGAGTCGATCTGGAGAGCCAGCCGCCTCATTCTCTCCCGGCCCGCTACATCCCAATTCTTAGCTAACCAATCCCTCTGATAAAGACTCCAGATATTCAGCAGAGAGATTATCAAAAGGGTAACGCCGAATATCTTGAAATAGAGCCCCTTTTTCCCCAAAGAGGCGGAGTAGAAATAGGAACAGAAAATTAAGAATATTATGGGGATGGGGAACAACAGTAGCAGAAAGGATGGTATTCCGCTGTAATTAACAAGAAGAACAGCCACCTGACAGCAGAAAATCCCACCTGTCAGGGCTATTAAAGCTATCAGCTTGTAATTTATTCTTCTCATAAGGCTTAGCTCTAAAGGGGAATTCCCTCATTTAGCATAAAGATATGGGCTAAACAAAGTTCCTCAGATAGATAGCTTCAAAATGGTTACCCACCACCTTTCTCCCTTTTTCTCAAGGGAAAAAAATATGGTCCCCCGGCTGGTTCTCAAACTCCCCTTCTCCTGGAAGACCCAGCTGGCAAAGAGGTAAATGGGGCTTCCTCCTGCATTCACAGGCCTTTCTTTCGAGAAATCAAAGTTAAGGGTAGTGTATTTGCGGAATAGGTCCTTGAAAATAAAATGGAGCTGTTCCCGGCTGAAAAATCCCTCTCGCGGTACTATCCCGGGAAGGGAAAAGCTCACCCTATCCCCCCTTGAGACAAAATCCCTCAGCAACTCAACCCTATAGTTTCTAAACAAACCCTCGATAGAGCGGAGACAATTCTCAAGCGAGGGATCGTCGGTGGCACCTGCATTAATAGGTAATGAAAGAAAAACGAAGAATAGAGCTACCACAATTACCGCTCTCTCAAACCTAAATCCTATACCTCCACTCCCAACTCTCACTTTGCCATTCTCCCTATCTGGCCCCCATCAGGAAAGAGGGGAAGAGCACGAAGACCGCCAGACAAAGCACAAACCGTCTACTCCTCGGGCTTAAGAAAAGGTATTTTAACTTGCTTCTCCCTGGCGGTTCTTATCGCCTCCGGGTATCTGGCATCGGCATGCCTCATAATCCCACTTCCGGGGTCGGTGGTGAGCACCCGCACCAGCCTCCTCTCAGCCTCTTTTGTCCCATCAGCCACCACCACCATCCCGGCGTGGATGGAGTTGCCGATACCTACGCCCCCGCCGTGGTGCACCGACACCCAGGTGGCTCCAGCCACGGTGTTTATCAGAGCATTCAGTATGGGCCAATCGGCTACCACATCGCTTCCATCCCTCATCCCCTCGGTCTCCCGGTTGGGAGAAGCTACCGAACCGCTGTCGAGATGGTCTCTTCCTATCACAATGGGAGCCGATATCTTCCCCTCAGCTACCAAATCGTTAATAATTCTGCCAAACAGCGCTCTCTCTCCATATCCCAGCCAGCAGACCCTGGCTGGCAGACCCTGAAAGGCAACCTTGTCGTGAGCCATCCTTATCCAGCGGCACAGTATGTTGTTCTCGGGAAAGGTCTCCAGAATGAGCTCATCGGTAACATGGATGTCCCGCGGCTCACCGGAGAGGGCAACCCAGCGAAAAGGTCCCCTCCCCTCGCAGAACATAGGTCGTATATAGGTGGGAACAAACCCCGGGATATCAAAAGCTTCCTTCACACCCGCCTTAAAAGCTTCCCCCCGGATGTTGTTGCCGTAATCAAAGACCACCGCTCCCCGCCTTTTAAGCTCCAGCATAGCCCTCACATGAACCGCCATGGAACTCCGTGCCCGGCGGACATACTCCTCAGGGTTTTTCTGCCGCAAGTCCAATGCCTCCTGATAGCTCAGCCCATGAGGCACATAGCCGTTCAAGAGGTCATGGGCTGAGGTCTGGTCGGTCACCATGTCGGGAACTACCCCCCGCCTGACTATCTCGGGAAGTATGTCAGCCGCATTCCCCAGCAAAGCGATGGACTTCGCCTCTCCCTTCTCCTTTACTTCCATGGCTATCTTAAACGCCTCATCGAGGCTGGCAGTCATCATATCGCAATATCTGGTCTCTAATCTCCTTTTTATCCGCTCTTCATCCACTTCCACCCCAATGAACACCCCCTCATTCATAGTAGCTGCCATGGGCTGGGCACCCCCCATGCCTCCCAGGCCGGCGGTAAGGACCAGCCTCCCCTTGAGGCTCCCGCCAAAATGCTTATCCGCCGCAGCGGCAAAGGTCTCAAAAGTTCCCTGCAAAATCCCCTGGGTGCCGATGTAAATCCAGCTGCCG
>NJBL01000075.1 GCA_005223145.1 bacterium (candidate division B38) B3_B38
GAAAGGGGGTGATGTTTTCACTAAGCATTTTTTTCTAATATCATTCCATAAAAATTACAACCTTTAAAAGGGGGTGATGCTATAGAGATAAGAAAGAGAGGTTTATGTTCCATCTTATGATTTAACAACACTTAAGGAGGATTCAGCTTTGAGTAAAAGGATTACCTGCAAGGTTTTGGTATTTCTCCTGAGTGTGGCTCTGGGGAGTATGGTCTTTGCCCAGAGGCAGACTGGCGCCATAACAGGCACGGTGGTTGACAGAACGGGGGCAGTGCTTCCTGGGGTGATTGTCACCCTGACCCCCTCCGAGTCAGTGGCCATGGCGCCCCAGGTCTTCGTCTCCACCGAGAGGGGAACCTTCCGCTTTCCGAGCCTCCTTCCCGGTGCTTACATCATCAAGGTAGAGCTGGAGGGCTTCCAGACCAAGGAGCTGACCGGCATCATCGTCAGCGTGGGGAAGACCAACACCATCAGCATTGAGATGGAGATAGAGACCATAAGAGAGGCTATCACGGTATTGGGGGAGACCCCGGTGGTAGATATTGAGACATCCAAGACAGCAGTCACTTTTACCGGCGAACTCCTGCAGAATCTCCCCATGTACCGGGACTTCTATCCTGTGATCGAGTCCATCCCGGGCAGCGTCTCGGAGGAAGTAGCTTATCGGAGGACGACCTCCACCCATGGGTCCACCGTCAGGGGGAACCAGTACTCCTTTGATGGGGTCAATGTCACCGACCCCTCGGTCAACTATCCCATCACTAACATTAGCTTTGATGTCATGCAAGAGGTGGAGGTAGAGACCGGTGGGCACCCGGCAGAGGTGGGTCATGCCGACGGGGCTTATGTGAACATCGTCACCAAGTCGGGAGGAAACATCTTTCACGGTCAAGCCTGGTTTGATTACCAGAGCGAGGGAATGGTGGGTCGGAATCTCTCCGATGAGCAGTATGATTATTTCGGGCTGGACAGGCCAACAGCGAACAGGTGGAGCACTGATATCTCTGCCAACATGGGCGGTCCCATCATCAGGGACAAAGCGTGGTTCTTCGGGAGCTTCCGTGCTTACAACTTCGAGCGCCTCATCGAGGGATTCGGCTATACCGCCGGCGGCTTTGCCATGGGAGGAGGTCCCCGCGACCTGGAGCAGGTTATCCCCACCCACGACGAGCTGTGGGCTATGGGGAAGGTCACCTGGCAGGCTACCAGTAAGCACCGCTTCACCGGCATGTATCACCTCAACAAGGTCAAAGAGCCTTGGTGGATAAGCGAAGCCAGCCGATGGGTCTCCGCCGAAGCCGTAAGGCAGTGGGATGAGAAGGGGCACACGGTGAACGCCCAGTGGAACTACATCATCAACCCCAACCTCTTCCTGGATACCCGCTTCGGCTATGTCTACCGGGACTTCGGTATGCCGTTAAGACCAGAGGTCTGGGAGGACCCCGACCGTGCTACCTACTATGACTACGTATACGGCTACCAGACCGGTTCATCCCGCTTTGAAGACCTGAACTGGCGCCGACGCACCCAGCTCAACGCCGCCCTGAGCTACTTCCGGGAGGACCTCCTGGGTGGTGACCACGACTTCAAGTTCGGCTGGGAGTATATGAACGGGTGGTTCCGGTGGGAATGCGACAAGCCGGCCCCTGCCTGGTATTACTTCTGGGCGGGCTCACCCTATCTCCCCGAGCTGGAGGCTTTTGGCAAAGCTTCCTATGTGGATGCTCTGGCTCACCATCTGGACTTCAGGGAAGGGAACTGGACCACCAGCTTTTACGCCCAGGACAGCTGGACATTAGGTCAGAGGCTAACCCTCAACCTCGGAGTGAGGGCTGACTACGAAAGGGCGAACCGGCTGGAGGCAACCTCCGGTATCGGCAATACCAACCCCTTCATACCGCTCAATCCCGAATACTTCAGCGAATTCAACTACGATACCGTCCCCGGAATCATCAAATGGTTCAATGTGGCTCCCAGACTTGGCTTCACCTACGACTTGACCGGCGATGCCAAGACCGCCATCAAGGGCTCCTACTGCCGCTATTACGAATATCTGATGATCCAGTACAGCATGGCTACCAACCCGGCTTACCATCCGACTGTCTACTATATCTGGGTGGATACCGATGAGGATGGGGTGCGGGACATTGTGGGAGACCAGTGGATTGAATATGGCCGCTGGGCTGGACCAGGGAGCAAGGGAGCGGAAACCGACCCCGACCTGAAACAGCCTTATGTCGATGAGTTCATCATCGCGGTGGAGCGGGAGCTCATTCCCGACCTCAATGTCAGCCTCCGTTACCTCTACAAGCGGGAGAGGAACATCGTGGAGGATATGGAGACCACCCGCTACGGTCTCTACACCCCTTACACGGCGACCGACCCCGGCTATGATGGAGTGTTTGGCACTGCCGATGACAGTTCGCTGACCGTCAACCAGATTGTGGGCGATATGCCCATGGAGACCTGGGTATTCAGCAACCCGCCGGATGGGTTCAGGAACTTCCAGGCAGTGGAGATTATCGCCAACAAGAGGATGTCCCACAGATGGCAATTGTTAGGCTCACTACTGTGGAGCAGGGCTACCGGTAACATCGACTTGACCTATGGTGCCAGTTGGGGATACAGCGGTGCCTTTGACAACCCCAACTACTTCGTGAACCGTCCCGATGACTCTCTGCTGAGCATGGACCGCACCTGGCAGGCGAAGCTCCAGGGGACCTATATGGCACCCTACGAGATCAACCTGAGCTGGTATTTTACCTACCTCTCCGGAGCACCCTGGGCAAGGACGCTGAGGGTCTATCTCCCCTCTTATCCCTATAGCACAACGGTGCTGGCGGAGAAGCCGGGCACCCGGCGGGAACCTTCCATCAGTAGGCTGGATATAAGGCTGGAGAAGGAGTTCGAGCTCCCCAGGGGGAGGCTGGGTGTGTTCTTCGACTGCTTCAATGTGCTGAACACGGCTGTGCTCGACTACTGGACCGGTCGCCACGGGGACATGCGGCTGGATGGGTCCTTTAGCCCACATTACTATTGGGGGAGTGTCACCGGAGTCAACACTCCCAGGGTGTTCAAGTTCAGCGTCCGCTACACCTTCTAACAGCTGCCCTTAGCTCAGGCTTAAACAGGGAGCCTTGAAAGAGGCTCCCTGTTTTATGCCATTTCCATCTCAGAGCTTAAATTTTTGTATGCCTCTCTCTTTACTTCTCCCTCCTGTTATGGTAATATTTTTTTGGAAAAAACAAGGTTATAAATTAAGAAGTCTGGAGAAGGAAATGCTAAAGATTATAGGAAAAGGTATTTTAGTGGTTTTTCTGGCAGCCCTCATGCTGGGCAGTGCCGCGGGTGACCAGAAGTTGAGCAAGGAGCACAAGAAGTGGCTGGAGGAGGAAGTAGTGTATATCATCACCGAGCAGGAGAAGGAGGAGTTTCTCGAGCTGGAAAGCGATGCCGAGCGGGAGGAGTTTATCCGCAAATTCTGGCAGAAGCGTGACCCTACCCCCGGCACCCCGGAGAACGAGTATCAGATAGAGCACTACTACCGCATAAAAACAGCCATACGGAACTTCAAGGAGAGAGGGCGAGCAGGCTGGAAGACCGACCGTGGGAAGGTTTATATAATGTTCGGTCCCCCTCACGAAGTTGAAAACAAAGCCGGCTCTGATGCGAATCTCGACCCTGATTGGAGGAGAGATTTTAAGCAGGGGACAGATATATTTATCTGGAAATATAATGTTCCCGCCAACCCCTTCTTGGCCGAGCACCCCGAGCTCACCTTCCAGCGTTCCCCTTCGGGTCGTTATTTGCTGAGCGGGGTCTCCATCTCTGACCTCCCTCCCGAGGCAGCATTCTACCGCCGCAGCATCCCCGAGGATGAGTTAAAGAAAGCTCTTGGTCAGCAGCAGCAGGAAGCCCTTGCCGAGATGTCGGCAGCAGAGCAAGCTCTGCAAGAGCTAATCACAAGCGGAACGACCAAAAGTGAGATCGGCCTGGAGCTATCGGTCAACTACTTCCCGGCTCAGCCCCCCTCCTGCTATCTCCCGCTGACATTACTTATCGACAACAAAGACCTCAGCTTCACCGAAGTGGAGGAGCATCACCGGGCAGAGCTGAGCGTATTCGGCAAAGTGCTCCAGAAGGAAGAGGGTCAGGAGCCCAAGGAAGTGCAGCGCTTCTCCCTCCCCTGGCAGATAGATTATACCGAAGAGGAGTATGCCCAGTCGGGAGACAAGACCGATATGTGCTCCCTGGGGTTCCCATTGTTGCCGGGAAGCTATGACCTCTATTTAGGGGTCTGGGAGAAAGGGGGGGACCGACTGACCACCTTAGCCAGGGAGTTGGAGGTTCCTGATTTTCATCGGGGGGACAAGCTATTTATCAGCTCGGTCATATTCGCCAGAAATATGAACAGTTTGGATACCGTCCATCCGGGACTGGAGAAGGTAACCAGGAACATCATTATGGGAATGCTGGAGATAGAAATCACCCCGGAGAATATCTTCCAGCGCAGCGACGAGCCAACCCTCTTCTTCTATATAGGCGGGGCGAGCCTCAATTCCGATACGCAGAAGCGCGACATCCAGATAGAGTATGGTCTGACCAAAGGCGAAGAGTTTATAGGGAAATATCCCCCGCAGAAATATGACGTACCGGCAATCGCACAGCCCTTCCCCTTAGCCAAATTCCCCCCCGATGATTATACAATGGAGATTAAAATCAGCGACCTGGTCTCTGGACAGGAGATAGTTACTTCGGTGAGTTTCAAAGTCATGTAAAAAAGGAGATGAGCTGAGTATGGTAATAAAAATAAGAAGTGTTTATCCCTTAATAGTATTGGTCATTCTGCTTTCGCTCCTTCCCGCTCTCCTCTGGGCGCAGGCAGGCAGGGGAAAAGGGAGGGTGCGAGGGTCGGTGAAGGACGAGGAGGGCAACCCCATTGTGGGAGCTAAAATCGTAGCCGATACCTCCCGATTTGAACTCAAGTTTGAAGCGGAAAGCGACGAGGGAGGGAGATGGGCCATAATGGGGATAGGTGCTGCTCCCTGGCGTTTCATCGCCAGAAAGGAGGGCTACATCCCCGGGGTACTCAACCTCAATGTAGCAACTGTGAGGTCAAACCCACCCCTTGACTTCGTGTTAAAAAAGGCTACAACAGCGGAGGTCTTAGGCGGAAAGGAGAAGACACGGGAGCTAATCCTCCAGGCGGAGCAGAACTTCAATGCGGGCAAATATGATGAAGCCTTAGAGGGCTACCAGCAGGTCATAGCCGAAAATCCTTCCATCTACCAGCTCCAGCTCAACATTGGAAACTGCTATCTGGAAATGGGAGAATATGATAAGGCTGTTGCCGAATACCAGGCGTTTTTAGAGCAGGAGCCCGACGCCAGCCCCATCCTTTCCAAATTGGGCGAGACTTATGTGAGGAAGGGGGACTTCGACCAGGCGGTTGCTTACTTTCAAAAGGTCATCGAACTGAGCCCCGACGACCACACTACCTATTACAATATTGCCGAGATATACTTCGACAGCGGAGATGTAGACAAGGCGATAGAGTATTATCAAAAATCTCTGGAGGTCAATCCCGACTGGGGCAAAGGGCACCTTAAGCTGGGCTATGCCTACCTCAACCAGGGGGATAACGAGCAGGCATTGCTCTACTTTGAGAAGTTCCTGGAGCTTGAGCCCGACTCCCCCGATGCCCCCCTCGTCAAGGAGCTGATCTCTCGGATAAAGGGCGGCTCTGCTTGATCAAGGTAATTTTAACAAAAAGAATCTGAAGCAAAGCGACAGGATGAGAATAGGAAAGAAATTCATACCTTTACTGCTGGTAGTCTTGGTTTCCCTATCAGCAGCTACCGAGAAGAAGCTCCCCCCCAAGTATGAAAAATGGCTCAAAGAAGAGGTAGTCTATATCATCACCGAACAGGAGCGGGAGTTCTTCCTCCGGCTCACCACCGATGAGCAGAGAGATAAGTACATTGAGACCTTCTGGAGGGTAAGAGACCCCTCCCCCGGCTCCCCCCGCAACGAATACAAAGAGGAGCACTACCGAAGGCTGGAATACGTCAATAAGTTTCTGGGGAGAGAAACCTATCGCCGGGGATGGCAGACCGACCGGGGAAGAATATACATCCTTCTCGGCGAGCCCCAGAACAAATCCTACTTCCCTTCCAGTTTCACAGCTTATCCTATGGAGCTGTGGTTTTACTCGCAGGACCCCGGCACCACCGGGCTCAACCCCTTCTTTTATATTCTTTTCTTCAAGAGGGGAGGCATAGGGGAATATAAGCTCTACAGCCCTATAGGGGATGGCCCGGAGAGCCTGGTTTCTGGTGAAGTGAGCACCATGGGCGACCGCAGCGGGATGCTGAAGAAGCTGGAGGCCATAAATGTTGAACTGGCCATGGCGGCGATGAGCCTGATACCGGGAGACCCCAGCCATCCGGATATGTACAGATCTTCGCTCAGCTCAGACATGCTGCTGGCCAAGATCGACGCTTTGCCACAGCGATTAGTTGACACCGCCTATTTAGACCGGATGTTAGCCGGCATCCCGGAGGTGGAAGTGGAATATTCCTATAAGATTCTGGACATTGGCTCGCTATTTATCCCCTTCCGGAATTCAGCCGGGGATTTCTTCCTCAACTATGCCCTCCAGATAGAGCCCGAGTACTTCAAGATTGGACAATATGAGGACAAATACTACGCCACCCTGGAGGTAATTGGCTCCATAACCGACCAGCAGGGGCGGAAGATGGCGGACATCAAAGACCTCGTAAATGTGGAGTTTGAGGAGGAGAAAATCAAGCGCATCGGAGGAGCTCCTTTCCTCTATGCCGGACGGGTGCTTCTTCTCACGGGCAGATATACTATCAACCTCATGGTCCGAAACAAGGTCTCGCTGGAGTATGGAGCGGTTCAGAAGGAAGTGTTCATCCCGGAGGCTCACATAGACTACCTCCGCATCAGCCCCTTGCTGCTCACTTACAATGTCCAGCAGCTTTCTGATGTCAGCCCCGATAGGGAGATGGCCTTCCAGTTTGCTGAGCTGAGGCTCTTTCCCAACCTCAATCTGACCTATGCCAAAACCAATGTATTGGGTGTCTACCTTCAGATTCAGTATCCCCCTACTTATACCATTGCTGACCAGGCTGAGCTTACCGTGAGATTCGACATAACCAGCGGGGAACAGAAAGTTAAGGTGCTCACCGATTCCTTGAAGGATTATGCGGCCGGAGGAGTGGAGACCGTTGCCCTGCTGAAGAAGATCCCCCTTATAGATTTACCGCCCGGCAGTTATAATATTACCGCTACGGTGCTCAAAGGGGAAAAGGAGATGATAGTTGCGGAACCAGTGGGATTCACCGTCACACCCAAGCCTACTGTAAGGGCGCCCTGGTTTTACACCCGGGATTATCCCACCACAGACACCTACATCTATCACTCTGAGAGAGGAAGGCTCTACGCGGCAACAGGGAAGCTGGACGAGGCAGTGGCTGAGCTGCAGAAGGCGGTGGCTCAAAACCCAGATTACATAGTCGGTCGTCTTCAACTGGCGGACATTCTCCTCAACAAGAGGGATTTCCAGGAGACAATTAATCTGTTAGAACCCGTAGTGACAAACAACCCCAATAACTACGATGCCCTGCTCAGGCTGGGCATAAGCAGCTCCGGGATGAAGATGTACCGCGATGCCATCCGATATTACGAGCGAGCCCGGAGGCTGAAGCCTCCCACCATAGAGCTGCTCAACTCCCTGGGGGCTGCCTACTACGATTCGGGCAATCGGGAGAAGGCAAAGGAGGTTTTCTCCGAATCAATCAAACTCAAACCCGACCAGCCCTATATCAAGCAGCTTTTAGAGAAGCTCTCCTCCTGAAGGGGGGCATCTGGTTCGGGGAAGCCTTTACCTTCGAATCTTATCATTTCCATCGCTGACAACCGGGATGAACCATAGAAGCGTTGAATAAGTATTGAAGGGAGGTGGTGTTTTTGTTAATAAACAGAAGAGATTTTTTAAAGACATGCGGCGCTTCGGTGATAGCGCTGGGAGCAGTAACCACTGTGGTGGAGGCCATCCCTCGAGAAGAGGCAGAATCTTCTCTCCCGCAGAGGTCGGGGTGGTATCCTGACGACTTATGCTGTCCCAGAGGCTACGGGGAGAATTCCCTCGGAGCTCCGGGAGAGATGTGGAGGGACGCGCTCTCCCCGGAGGGCTACTTCTGACCTCCACAGCGACTACCCGATGCAGGAATCGACCCTCTTTTTAATCTCTCTTTCAGGGAGGGATAAATTATGACCTTAAGCAAAGATGAATGTGGTGCTATTTTTAACAAAGTCCTCCAGCTCTCTCAGGCAGATACGGTGGTAGCTCAACTCGATGGGGGAATAAGGGCGGGTTCTCGCTATGCGATCAATGCCATGACCACCAATGTGGTGGAGGAGAACATCGTGTTAGTGGTCAGCTGCCGCTTTGGTGACCGCCAGGGGATAGCTTTCACCAACCAGTTTGATGACCCTTCGCTTGAGCAGACGGTGAGACAGGCGGAGAAGATAGCCAAACTCTCTCCTCCCAATGAGGAATTGCTGCCGCTGGTGAAGGGACTGCAGAAATATATGCCTGTTAACGCTTACTTTGAGGAGACAGCCCAGTTTGGTCCTCAACCGAGAGCGGAGAAGATAAGGGCGTCCATTGATATTGTCAAAAAGCACGGTCTTATCGGCTCGGGCTATCTGCCCACCTTCGATTGGGTTAATGCTATGGCTAACTCAGAGGGGGTTTTCTTCCACCATCGATGGACCGGTTGCGGGTTCCTCCTGACGGTGCGCACACCCGACGGGACAGGCTCCGGGTGGGCGCGCGACCAGGGGGTCCGTCGGGCAAAGGAGCTCAGGGTGGAGGACAAGACCGAGATTGCCTGCCAGAAATGCCTCCATTCTCACAATCCCCAGCCGCTGGAGCCGGGAGATTATACGGTGATAATGGAGCCCGAGGCAGCCTCCAGCTTCCTGATGCTTATGATGTCGGCTTTTGACGGTCGAGCAGCCATGGAAGGGCGAAGCTTCATGTCCGAGGCGAAAGGTAAAACCAAGCTTGGTAAGAAGGTTCTGGGGGAGAACATCACCATCCGCACTAAGCACGACCATCCCCAGATTCTCGGAAGCCCCCTGGGACCTGATGGTCTCCCCGCCAGGAATACAACCTGGGTGGAAAAAGGGGTTATAAAAAACTTAGCCTTCGGCCGCTTCTCGGCACAGAAGTACCATCAGGAGATAACCGGCAGACCGATAAACCTGGTGATGGAGGGGGAAAAGCACACCCTCGACGACCTTATCGCCTCAACGGAGAGGGGGATTCTGATTACCCGCTTCTGGTACATACGGACGGTGGACTTTATGAGCATCCTCAACACCGGGCTGACCAGAGACGGTCTCTTCCTCATAGAGAAGGGCAAGATAACCAAGCCTCTGGTCAACTTCCGCTTCAACGAATCTCCAGCGGTGGTCTTCAACAACATCACTATGATGAGCAAGCCGGAAAGGGCAATGCTGTACGAGAGCTTTGGCGATTTCGGAACGGCAATGGTCCCGGCGATCAAAGCGGAGAACTTCACCCTCTCCAGCGTCGCTCCGGCTGTATGATAACCATCCCCCTTAAAAAAGAGGAGGTAATTTAATGATGAAAAGGGAGTTAGCCGATATAGCCCTTAAAACCGCAAAAAGCCTGGGAGCTACTTATACTGATATCCGGATATGCACCTACCGGCAACAGTCCATAGCCGCCCGGGACCTTATCCTGTCTTCGGGAATGATAGGGGGATTTGGACAGGGGCGTAATGTGGATTCTGTCAGCTCCGGGTTCGGCATCAGGGTGATGGTCAACGGCGCCTGGGGCTTTGCCAGCAGTTCCCACATCACTCCCGAAGAGATAAAGCGTGCAGCCGCCCTGGCAGTGGAGGTAGGCAAGGCGAGCGCCCTGGCCAGGGAGAAGCCGGTCAAGCTGGTGTCGGTGCCGGCTTATCAGGACCACTGGCAGACACCCATCCAGAAAGACCCCTTCAAGATACCACGGGAGAAGAAGGTAGAGCTGCTGCTGGAGATTAACCGCCGTCTCCTCAAGCACAAGCATATCGTGCGGGCTACCTCTTTTATGAGCTTCGCCCACGAATCCAAATATTTCGCCAGCAGCGAGGGCTCCTACATAGAGCAGGACATCTACCGAGCCGACACCGATTACACCGTGGTCGCCTTCCGCAATGGGAAGGTCAAGACCCGCACCTTCTCTGTGCCACCCCTGAACATGGGATACGAATATATTGAAAAAGCGCCGCTGCTGGAGAACATCGACCGCACAGCCGAAGAGGCCATAGAGCACACCCTCGCCTCACCCTGTCCTGAAGGGCGAAAGGACCTTATCCTCACCCCATCGCACACCTGCTTGCTCATCCACGAGAGCCTGGCCCATCCCACTGAGCTTGACCGCGCGGTAGGATACGAAGCCAACTATGCCGGCACCTCGTTTGTCACCACAGATAAGCTGGGCAAGCTGCAGTGGGGCTCTAAGCTTATGAATGTGGTAGCCGACAACACCAATCCTATTCTGCGTATGTCCTCGGGTTATGACGATGATGGGACGAAAAAGCAGAGGTATCATCTGATAAAAGAGGGGGTGTTTGTCGATTATCAGACCTCCAGGGAGACCGCCCCCTACATAGGCGCCAAGAGCAGCCGCGGCTGTGTCTATGCCTCCAGCTGGGCTAATTTCCCCATACTGAGAAACACCAATGTGGGAATTGAACCCGGTCCTCCCGGCGACCCCACTCCCGAGGAGATCATCGCTGACACCAAAGATGGTATCCTCATCGACGGTCTGGGGAGCTTCAGCATCGACCACCAGAGATATAACTTGCAGTTTGGCGGGAATGCCTTCTGGGAGATAAAAAATGGCGAGAAGACCCGCATGCTGAGCGATGTCACCTATCAGGCGATAAATACCGAGCTGTGGAACTCGCTGGATGCGGTAGGATGCAAGGAATCGTGGGAGCCGCAGGGGATACCCGCCTGCGCCAAGGGGCAGCCCATCGTCAACGGCGACCAGAGTCACCCCGCTCCCTGGATCAGATTTCACCAGATAAAGGTAGGAGTAGCTAAGCTTTAAGGGAGGATAACGCAATTTTACACCCCCTCAGGGGAAACCAGATGGGAGACTATCTTCTGTCCGGTAAGAAGGCGTGAGCAAGGAGAAAGAATCGCCATGAAGGTACTGGTTACCGGAGGAGCGGGCTTTATCGGCTCGCATGTGGTAGACCGTCTGATAAAAGAGGGACATCAGGTGGTGGTGATGGACGACCTCTCCATGGGACGGCGACAGAACATCAACCCCCGTGCTAAGTTCTACCAGATGGACATCTGCCATGAGGGGCTGACAGAGCTTTTCCAGCAGGAACGACCCGATGTGGTCAATCATCATGCGGCACAGGTCAACCTGCGGCTCTCGGTTGAAGACCCTATATCTGATGCCCGGGTGAACCTGTTAGGCTCGCTCAATCTATTGGAGAGCTCACGCAAGACCGGAGTGAAAAAGTTCATCTACATCTCCTCGGGAGGAGCCATCTACGGCGAGCCGAAAAAGCTTCCTGTCAGAGAGGATGACCCCATTCGCCCCCTCCCCCCCTATGGCCTCCACAAATATATGGTGG
>NJBL01000076.1 GCA_005223145.1 bacterium (candidate division B38) B3_B38
TGCTGACCCCGGTGACCCTGCACGTACTGATGCCGGGGAGACCTATGTCATTTTCGGCTCCAGCTCACCGCCCTCAACTTTAGATCTGAGCACGGAGTCAGCCGACATCACCATCTACGGAGATGATGAAGGCGGTTTTTCCGGCTGGGCGGTGGCCAGCGGTGATATAAATGGAGACGGCTTTGATGACATCATCATCGGTGCTCGCAGGGCTAATCCCGGTGACCGCACCTATGCCGGGGAGACCTATGTCATATTTGGCTCCAGCCCATCTTCTCCCGTAACTATTGACCTGAACACCACACCAGCCGACATCACCGTCTGCGGGGATAATGCTGAGGATGAGTCTGGCTCCGCGGTGGCCAGCGGGGATGTAAACGGTGATGGATTCGACGACCTCATCATCGGTGCCTATTATGCTGACCCCGGTGACCGCACCAATGCCGGGGAGACCTATGTCATCTTCGGTGCCAGCTTCTCATCACCACCTTACACCATAGATTTGAGCACCACCCCAGCCGACATCACCGTCTGCGGAGCTGCTGCTTATGATTATTCTGGCTATGCGGTGGCCAGCGGGGATGTGAACGGCAATGGAAATAATGATATCATCATCGGTGCCAACGGGGCTGATGCTGCTGGAGGAGGTAATGCCGGGGAGACCTATGTCATCTTTGGTGATAACTTCCCCTCACCACCTTACACCATAGATTTGAGCACCACTCCAGCCGACATCACCGTCTGCGGGGCCGCTGACTGGGATGAGTCTGGCTGTGCTTTGGCCAGCGGGGATGTGAACAATGACGGATATGACGATATCATCATCGGTGCCCAGTATGCTGACCCCGGTGACCGTTGGGGAGCCGGGGAGACCTATCTCATTGCAGGCGGTGGTGCCTATGTCACCGCTCACGGTCTGGGTGGCAAAAGCTGGATCAAGGAGTTCAGCATCCTGACAAATGGCTTGAATAGCTTCAAAGCCTTCGGAGGAGTGAACAGCCAGGGCGAGGTACATCTGGCGATTGGCGATGTCGATGCCGACAGCCTGGATGAGATTGCCGCCGGTCAGGGTGAGGGGGCAAAGTCCTGGGTGAAGTTCTTTGAAGTGGACGGCTCCATTATCAACTCCTTCAAAGCCTTCGGAGCAGCTAATACCAACGGTGAGCTCCATCTGACCATAGGAAACTTTGTTGCCAACCTGAGCGATAACGAGATAGCCATAGCTCAGGGTGAAGGGGGACAGTCGTGGGTCAAGGTCTTCGAAACCGATGGCACCTTCATCAGGAGCATCAAAGCCTTTGGTGGGGCTAATGTTCAGGGGGAGGTTCATCTGGCAGCCGGTGACCTGGAGAACGCCGATAAGATTGACGAGATAATCGCCGGCATGGGAGAAGGCGGCAGCTCGTGGGTGAAAATATTCAGCCATGAGGGAATCCTCATCCGCTCCTTCAAAGCCTTTGGAGCGGCGAACATCGGTGGTGAGGTGCATGTGGCGGTGGGGAACTTTGATGCCGACCCTGATGTAGAGATAGCTGCCGCCACCGGATACAATGGGAACAACCTGGTCAAGCTGTTTGATAAGGATGGCACCTTTATCAGGAAGTTTAAGGCGTTTGGTGCTGCTGTCAACCCCAATGGTGAGGTGCAGATTACTGCGGCTGATATAGATAACGATGGAGTTGATGAGATCATTTGCGGTCATGGTGAGGGCGGCAGTTCTATGGTGAAAGTGTTCAAGGCGAATGGAACCGTGGTCAGGAGCTTCAAAGCCTTCGGTGGGGTAAACGCTCAGGGCGAGGTGCACTTAGGCAAAAGCAATTACTGAGGAATATACTTTTAGCATAGTAAAGTGACAGTTCTGGAGTAAAGGCTACAAGCTTGCCTTGATCGTTCTTTACTATAAAAAGTTATTCATAAGAATCCGCCAACGGTAAAGAGCATATTGGGTACAGGAACATTCTGGATTTTTGTGCTTTTTAAATCCTTTATAGTGGTGAAAATGTAAAAGTATGCTCGAAGATTAGCAGTAACAAAGTAGGAATACTCAGCCGCCTTTTACTCCATACTTTCAGCAGGCAGTTTCCCTGTCAGAATCTTGCTTTCAAGAAGAGTGGATTTTAAAAAGGTGACCTTATAATCCTTTCCAGCTCCTCACACTAATTTAATGAGCGCGCAGTATAATTATTTCCCCTTCAGCTTATTCAGCCTTTTGACCGCCAGGGCGACTGTCTTAAGGTCAGCATGGGGGCTCTGTTTTGCCATGTCGATAAACTTCTCATAATAGGTTATAGCTTCTTCCTTCTTCCCCATGTGGTCGTAAACCTCCCCCAGCAGATAATGGACATTCAGGAAAATCTCAGGGTGAACAGTGGGGTCGATATCCAACAGCTTCTTGAGAGCATCTATGGCAGGCTGGTAGTTGCCCAGCCGGGAATTGATATAGCCGATATAATAGAGGGAGTAGATTTCACCAGGTTTTAGTTTGACACACTCCTGAAAATTTTCTAAAGCAAGAAGAAACTTTTCCTGGGCCACATAGACCAGCCCAAGGTTGTAATAGGCATAAAAATAAGATGAATTTATCTCCAGGGCTTTTTTATATGCCTGAATGGCTTCTTCAATCTTCCCCTGACGGTAAAGGTCAATTCCCTTGTTTACAAGTTCCTCCTCCTGGGGGGCGGTAAAAGTATAGACCGCCATTACCTCCCTGGTCATGGGAATAGCATCCTCAGGAGGTGCTCCCTCGAAGTAGAACTTACTGGTGCTTTGTTGCTTTTCTGCTGATGGTCTGGTGATGAAGTCCAGGGTGAAATAGCATATCAGAGGTGCCTTTCTCACTATCCCTATTCCCACCTCTTTAAATTCCGGATCGAGGATGTTTTTCCGGTGGGCAGGGCTATCCATAAACCTCTTATGAGCGGAAAGGGGATGGCGACCTACTCCGACATTTTCGGCCATCTTTTTTGCAGAAGGGAAAGTTACCTGTATCCTTTCAGCAAGATTGTAGCCATAGACCGGAGAGGTATGGGTGAGTTTATTGAACTCCGCTATCTCCTCGCAATGATGCTGAGCAATTCTGGAAAGCTCTAAGTTAAACTTCAATAGTGGTAGACCAAGGTTCTGCCGCTCTTTGTTGATTAGCTTGAGCATCTCCAATTGAGGGAAAGAGGACTCCTCTTGTGCCTTCGGGGTGGTGGGAGAGGAATAAAGCTCCGTTTTAATCGTAGCCCCTCCGGCAAGGAAAAACAGCGAAACAGCCAAGGTGGAAACTGTAAAAGAAAAACGATAAATAAAACCCATGATTACCCCTCATCGTTTTAAATTTTAACATAAAAACCCACTTGCTAAAATAGAAAAGGTGGGGAAAGATTGAAAAAGAAGCGTATCTTTGTTAAAGTATGAAGAGATAAGCCAATTTTCTCAGAGAGAAATAAGTCTCTGTCCTCTCACTCAAGGTTATGGACAAACCAGAAGATCGGGCTGGTAGAAAGCCGTCCAATGGGTTAAGCCGGAGGGACTTCCTCCAGCTCACTACCTTCGGAATAGCAGGGGTAGCTCTTCACAATCCTATAGGAGCGATTGACAGATCAAGGCTGGATAGGAATGTCCATATATTTTATTATCCCTGGTATGGAAACCCAAAATTTAACGGCAGATGGTGCCACTGGAACTTCAAGGGGCACCGCCCGGCGGCAGACCTGTCCTCCGATTATTTCCCTCTGTTAGGAGCTTATAGCTCCTCCGACCCCGCGGTGGTGCGACAGCATATGCGGTGGATGAACCAGGCAAGGATAGGAGTACTTACCCTCTCCTTCTGGGGAAGGCATTGCTTTGAAGACCTCAACACTCCCTTAATTCTGGACACTGCTCATCGGTTCAATGTGAAGGTGAATTTCCATATAGAGCCCTATGCCCATCGTCGACAATTTTTTATTGACGATATACTTTACCTATTAGATGAGTACGGTCATCACCCCGCTTTTTACCGCACTGAGGGGCAAAAACCGCTGTTTTATATATTTAAAAGCACGGTGGGGAAGGGGGACCGGGATTATATCTCCGATGAGGAATGGAACTTTATGCTCTACCGCCTGCGCCTCGATTCCCGCAGCGATTGCATCTTTCTGGGGCAGACCACCAATTTAGCACGATGCCAGCGGAGTGGCTTTGACGGCGTATACACTTATAGTGTAGAGACTGTTTCACAGTGGGAGGAGATAGGTGCGCGGTTTCGTTCGGCAGGACTCATCTGGTCACCCAGCATCTGGCCAGGTTATATAGACTCTCGGCAAAAAGCATACACCGGAGAGAAGACGATACATATTCCAAGAGAGGATGGTAAAACCTACGACAGGCTGGCTGAAGCAGCTATATCTTCGCAGCCCGACATTCTGACCATTACCTCTTTCAACGAATTCCACGAGGGGACCCAAATTGAACCCGTGATGCGCTTTCTGGAGCCCATGGGCTATCTTAACTATTATCCCCAAAGCGCTTTCTATTACATTCAGGCCACGCGAAGAATAATCCAGCACTGGCAAGAGGTCAAAAATAAAAAAATAACTACCCCCTCTAAGCTCCCTTCCTCGTATAACTCCCCCTCAATCAATGCACCGGGAACTAAACCTCCGAGGAAAAATCCCTTGCTCCAAAGGAGGAAAGCGAAGCCTCCCTTACGAATGCGCCAGCGTCGATCTCATACAAGAGGAGTCCGTTATTAATATTGACTCGGAAGAGAAAAAAGGTATTACCGGTATTGATAATATACGCTCATTGTGCCTGCTTTGGAGGGAAAGATATTAGGCGAAGGAAATAAAAATGGTGGGCGATACTGGATTTGAACCAGTGACCCCTTCCGTGTGAAAGAAGTGCTCTCCCCCTGAGCTAATCGCCCACTTTGCTATTCAATATATAACACCACTAAATCAAAATCAATACCTTATTTGAAATTTTATCTGCTCATCCTAATAGACCAAAAAACTCGCTCCTTCTCCACATTTGTCAAAGATATCAGGTAATTCCTCGAGGGGCTATTCAAGGATTACCCCATCCCTCTTTACCTATCAAGGGGACAAAGGAGCAGTAAGTAACAAAATCCCTTTTTATCTTCTTACCCTTTTTTACAATCTTGTATAAGGTCTGATACCTTTCGGGACCGATGGGGATGACCAGCCGCCCCTTATCTGCCAGCTGCTCAAGCAGGCTGGGAGGGACATCCGGGGCACCGGCGGTGACCATTATCCCGTTGAAAGGAGCTTTCTCTTCCCAGCCGAGGGTCCCGTCCCCTACCCGCGCTTCGTAGTTGATATAGCCAAGCCGATCCAGTACCTCCCGTGCTCTCTGCAGGAGAGAGGAGAACCTCTCTATGGTGCATACGCTCGTCGCTATCTCTGCTAAAATAGCGGCCTGATAGCCGGAGCCGGCTCCTATTTCCAGGATCCTCTCTGACCCCTCCAGCTCCAGACACTGGGTCATCAGAGCAACCATGTAAGGCTGAGATATAGTCTGCCCCTCACCGATGGGCAAGGGACGGTCTTCATAGGCATAGGGACGCATATCCTGAGGGACAAACTCGTGACGGGGGACCTTCAGCATAGCGGCTAAAACCTTGGAGTCGTAAATTCCCCGGGCTTTTATCTGGGTATTGACCATATATTCCCGAAGCTTCTGATAATCCAGCTCGCTCAAACTACCCTCCATTGCCAGGCATCAATGCCCTATTAAAGCAAGTCTCCCTTCTGGCAAGACTCCATAAACAGGACTTGACCTCCTTTCAGGAGAGGAAACTCTGGCCGGAAAATCTTTTGGACAATTTTGATTTGCTTCATAAATCCAATATCTACGCTGAAATGGTGTCTCTTACAAATGGCTACTTTATACAATTTCTCTTCCTCAGCCGCTCCCATCCCAGACCCCGTCTATAATTGCTCCACACTTAGGGCATTTGCCGTTCTTAATAATATTATGCACTATTTGATACCCGTAACGGTCTATCAGCAGCTCCTTACACTGGAAGCAATAGGTCTTTTCCCCCTCATCTCCGGGCACATTCCCGCTGTATACGTACCTTAGCCCTCGGCTCAGCCCTATTGCCCGAGCCTTGTGCAGAGTCTCCACCGGGGTAGGCGGAAGAGAGGTCATTTTATAATGGGGGTAAAAACGGCTTATATGCCAGGGGATATCTTTCCCTACCGACACAAGGAAATCGGCTATTTTGGTCAGCTCCTCAGGGGAATCATTGATTGTGGGAATGATAAGAGTAGTTACCTCAATCCATATCCCCATCTCTTTCATCAGCTTGATATTTTCCAGCACCGGGTCGAGTTTAGCACCGCAGATTTTCAGGTAAGTCTGATTGTTAAAATTCTTAAGGTCTGTATTGGCGGCATGAAGGTATGGCTTAATAGTCAACAGAGCCTCCCTGGTCATATATCCATTGGTGACGAAAATGTTCTTCAGCCCCCCTGAGGTGGCTATCTCAGCCGTATCATAGGCGTATTCAAAGAAGATAGTAGGCTCTGTGTAAGTATAGGAGATACTCTGACAGTTATATTTAATCGTTAAAGCGGCAATTATCTCCGCGGAAACCTCACGTCCATTTCCGATATCTTCCTCAGCAGGCTGGGAGATAGAGTTGTTCTGGCAATGCCCACAGCTGAAGTTGCACCCCACAGTGGCAATGGAGAAGGTGGAAGTTCCTGGCAAGAAATGGAAGAGGGGCTTCTTTTCGATGGGGTCAACATTGGCTGAAATAGGGTGACCATACACCAGAGAGTAAAGTACACCATCTCGGTTTTCCCTCACCTTGCAGATCCCTCTTTTGGAAGGATGAATCAGACACTGATGGTTACAGAGATTACATCTAACCTTCTCGTCTTCCAACTTCTCGTATAACAGAGCTTCCTTCATTTGTGCAGCCTGTCTCCAGCGGGAACCTGCACTGAGGTGGGTTTTATATCCTTAACCCTTAATACCTCCGATAGGTTTGAGGCGAGCCACCTTGGAAGAGACCCCTGCCCGGTGCATAACCTCTACCACCTCAGCTGCATCCTTATAAGCTTCGGGAACCTCCTCTGCCAGGGTTTTCTTGCTTTTTGCCATAACATAGACCCCCTTTGCCTCCAACTCCTTCTGAATGGGACGTCCAAAGCTTGCCTTGGCTGCCTTAGTCCGGCTCATCACCCGACCTGCTCCGTGACAGGTGCTGCCGAAAGTCTTCTGCATAGCTCCCTCGCTCCCCACACAGACGAAGGAGCAATCCCCCATATCTCCAGGGATCAACACCGGTTGACCAACCTGGGAGTAAACCCGCGGAGTGTCGGGATGACCGGGAGGAAAGGCTCTGGTAGCCCCTTTGCGATGAACACAAACCCTTAACCTTCTTCCATCAATCAAATGCTCCTCTATTTTAGCTATGTTATGGCAAACATCATAGATAAGCTGAAAACCTAACTCCCTGGGGGAGAGCCGAAATTGCTCTTCAAAGCACTTTTTTGTCAACGCCATGATAACCTGGCGATTAGCCCAGGCATAGTTCGCAGCGCAAGACATTGCCGCGAAGTAGTTTTTACCCTCAGGGGAGCCTACGGGAGCGCATGCTAACTGCCTGTCAGGGAGGCTGAGTTTATATTTATTAACCGCATTGAGCATAACCTTCAAGTAATCGTCGCATATCTGATAACCCAAGCCGCGGGAGCCCGAATGGATGAGCACCACAATCTGCTCTTTGAAGAGCCCGAAGACCTCGGCAACCTCCTCATCGTATATCTCTTTCACAACATCGATCTCCAGAAAATGGTTGCCCGAACCGAGGGTCCCCATCTGCCCTCGACCCCTTTCAATAGCCCTAAGGCTCACCTTGTCGGGGTCGGCCTCCTTCATAGCCCCATAATTTTCTATATGTTCCAAATCCCCTCTCTCTCCGAAGCCGCTCTCTACCGACCATCGGGCACCTTTAACCAATGCATCTTTCAACTCGGTGGGGGTGAGCTTACTGATGGCTCCCGAGGAACCTACCCCGCAGGGGACGGTGCTGAACAGCCGCTGGATGAGAGGCTTTATCTTGTCTTTTGTCTCACTAAACTTAAGATTGGTTCGGACTAATCGACACCCGCAGTTGATGTCGTAGCCGACCCCTCCCGGCGATATAACCCCCTCCTCCACATCAAGGGCAGCCACCCCTCCAATGGGAAAACCATAGCCCCAATGGATGTCGGGCATAGCCAGGGAATATTTGATAATTCCCGGTAGATGGGCTACATTGGCAACCTGCATGAGGCTCTGGTCCGATTCAATATGAGACATCAGAGCGGAACTGGCGTAGATTCTACCAGGAACCCTCATATTCCCACTCCGCGGTATCTCCCATAGGTAATCGCTTATTCTCTTTAATTCAGGCGATTGGGACCCCATATGCCATCTCCCTTCTTTCTATTTTGTGCTGATAGATTTTAAGATAAGTGCTTAAGTATCAAATATGATTTGAGCCTTCCAGCGGTCGTCAATCTTTTCTACCCTAAGCTGATGATAGGTAGCTGCTTTTATTTCGGTAAAGTACTCATGTCGGGCAGGGTCATAGTGCTCCCCTCGCACTTTCGCCTTTAACCGGTTCCGGTCTATCTCAAGAATATCAAACTCTATCAGTAACAGGGAGCGAGATTCCAGAATATACAGCAGCTCACTCAGCCAGTTCACCATAAGCTCATCGGGATTATTCCCTTCGACCTCTATCACCATAGAGAGCTTCGGCTTTACCCTGGAGGTATCGGTAATGAGGTCGAACATGGCAAAAGCAGAGTTGGAATACAGCTCCTTGAAATTGGTACCGTAAACCACCATCCCTATATCAGCAGTATGGTCCAGCAATTGATATTGGGGAGGCTTCACTCTACCCATCATTTCATTGGTTCCCCTTCATTTTCCTAAGTCTGACTTCACCTTATACAGACTCATTATATCATTTCTGGCGAGAATCCCCTTCAGCCTTCCGCCCTCCACCACCGGGAGTCGTCCCTTTTCCTCAGTAGTCATTTTTCTCAGGGCATCAACCGCGCTCTCGTCGGGATGAAGCACAGCATCGGAAAAGACTCCACTCATAATGTCTCTCACTTGCTTATACGCCCACTCCTCCCGGGGTAGCTTTTTAACCACCTTGAGGGTGATAATCCCTCTCAGCTCTTCACCCGAAACCACCGGAAAACTGGTATACCTGTATTTAAAGAAGTACCCCTCCACCAGCTCTGCAACGCTGAGTCCCTCATCTACCGCTATCACATTGCTAGTCATAAGGTCTCTGACTTTAACTCCTTCCAGCGAATGCTGTAAAACCACCACCTGATAGCTCTCCGCTGCTGCCTGCCGGAGGAACATCCCTATAAAAACGAACCAGATGCCATTGAGAAGTCTCCCTGTAATTATATTGGCAAAACCTGCAAATATCAAGAGGAGAGCAAACCACTTCCCCACCCTGCTGGCTATCCTGGTCGCCTCTTTGAGGTTATCTGTCCGGTTCCAGAGATAAGCTCTGAGAAGCCTACCCCCATCCAAGGGAAAACCGGGAATCAAATTGAAAGCAACCAATATCCCGTTGATGAGAAATAGATAATAAAATATAGAACTTATCACTGAGCCGGGCATAAGAAAATCGACTCCCCGCGAAGAAAGCCAGAATACGAGTGCCAATGCCAAACTGGCAGCCGGACCAGCAATGGCAATCTTAAACTCAGTCCGAGCATCGGAAGGCTCCCGGGAGATGCGCGCCAATCCACCGAAGATGAATAGGGTTATGCCTTTGATCTCTATTCCACTCGCCAGGGCAACATAAGAATGGCTGAGCTCGTGCAACAACACCGAGAGGAACAGGAGCAGAGCAGTTATCAGACCCATTAGCCAGTAGGTCATAAGAGGGAGGTCGGGTCTCATCTGGGGGAAGTAGCCCTGGGCTAAGCTCCATGCTATCAGCCCAAAGATTATAAACCAGGAGTAGTTAAGAGATATCTGGATGCCAAATACTTTAAATAACTTAATCCCTTTGTCCATAAGCTATGGGAAAAAACCTCCTTACAAGGGGTTGGAGTAAGCTGCTGGCTCTTCAGCTCGTAGGTGACGGAGTGAAAAGTCCCTTTCTTACTGGCAAGTTAACCTACCCTTTGCACACAACGACTCAGCTATCCTCTGGGGTGCAATATAAACAGCATAATATCGTTGCTAAGTTATTATAATAATATCATCTAAGGGGCTAAAAATCAAGCTATAATTCAGAGGCGCTCCACTACATCAAAGGGGGCCTCCTATGAAAACTATTTGACCGTTAAATAAGTATCGAAAGTTTCGCCTTCTGGAATGTATGGTGGCAGAAATGCTTTATAATCAGTCCGAAGTGTTCCGTTTCATACTTCCCTCAGGTGAACAGCACGACAGTATCCTGTGGAAGTATTCCCTGGAGCCACCCGGACCCGGATGGCATGCTGAAGATTATATCGACACATTGTGGGAGGTTGGTGTTGCCGGTTTCGGTCACAGGGGAAGGTACCGGCTTTTCGGTAATGGTAGTCAATGGGATACCACAGGCATATGGCTCAGGCGGGATTTTGAGATAGACCAGTTACCAGAGGGAAAGCTTTACCTGAATATCCTTTCCTACAATGCTGTCTCAACCGTATATGTGAATGGAAGGAAACTTGGTGTTTTCAGTCCCACGAAAAACATCCATGAGATGATTGATTTCAATACCGACCTGCAACAGCTCCTGAGAATCGGCAGGAATGATATTGCTGTCCACAGCTACAGCAAAGATCCTCCGGTGGATCGCAACAGCCGGCTAAAACAGCAATACATTGATGTAGGGATTATTGAAGTAGTGAAAGGTGATCAATGATATTAAAACAAACCGGACCGGACCTGACCTGATCAGGCATGCTCTTCATCATATTGCCTGATCTTCATCCTGATCATTTCATCCGCCCCATTGTACATTTCCTGGATAAATTCATCATGGAAATTGTAGGTCCTTTCTTCCAGGCTCATGGAATCCAGGCGGTCAAACAGCATTTCCTTGGCCTGCTGAATATCCCTTCCGTAAATATGGTATGAATCAGCCTGCCAGTTCATTCTGCCCAGCCTGACAGTTTTCCCGCTCCGCCGGGCTATTTCATCAGCGATCACTTCCCGGTTGAAGCGAATAAAGCCGAACATATTCATAAAATTGGCACCCCAGGCATCATTGCTCCGGAACCGGATATTGCAGTTCAGCCACTGTGTACCATCCTCATCCTCAAGGATCCTGTACCACAGAGATTGAAGGCAGGGAGGGTCGTATACCTGCAGATCATGGTTCGGCATCCAGGTGACCATCTGTGTTTGCCTGGTAAATGGCTGATCCACAAGCTTCTGTATGACATATTCTATCTGGTCAACCTGGTATCCAACATCCTGGCGCTCCCTTTGATCCCCTTCACCTACAAGTTCCTTCCATGAGCCATACTGCTTCAGTCTCCCATGATAGGTATATTCCCAGCGGGTATCCCCAGGATCATTCATATTTTTCACCCAGTGGTC
>NJBL01000077.1 GCA_005223145.1 bacterium (candidate division B38) B3_B38
CGATGCAAATAAAAAGAAATCTTTATTCTACAAATAATATATGTCGGATATGTGAAACAGAAATTAAATTTTTCGATGATGCTGAAGTTGATCATATAGAATTTTATTGGAGAGGAGGTAAGACAATACCTGCAAATGCTCGACTAGTTCATAGATACTGCAATAGGCAGAGAGGAGGAAGAGAATAGAAATCCAAAAGTAGTAACTTATATTCAAAAATTTACTCTATTTTTTGCTTATTTGCACTGCTAACTTCTTAATCTGATAGGTGTCTGATACCCCCTCTAAATTATTGTCCTGATTTTTATCCTTTACCAGCTTTAATCCGTCAATGATATTCCCAGCCTTTGTAAAACTCGCTAATATCAAGTAATTCAATTTTTTTTCTTTATTTAATCCTGATTCTCTTGACTTCAACTATTAAAAAGGTTGCTAATTTTAAGCCTCTGCGGCAATTGAGAAACCATCCTGAGAAAAAAAGGCGGTAAGAGCGGGTTGTCACTGCTCTTACCACCCCGTTGCTTAAAAGGAATAGGGGTAAATACCTATCAGATTACAGCGCGCAGCCCAGTCGGTGCAGGCGTGCTGTGGTGCTCCCTAATTTTTTGGTTACCCGCTCAAGTGTCTCAAGGGCTTGCTGGAGCCTTCTCTCCATCTGCTCCGTTGCCCTCTCCATGGCGTCAGTGTCGAACTTTCGGAGCCTGCAATTTATCCTCCTCTGAATGCGTTCCAGAACCTTGTGGACCTTGTTCATTTTTATTTCCAAGCGGTAATCTTCCACCGGGAAGCGACGGATGCGAATAATCTTCTTTACTTTTGGCTCGCCTATAATGATTATATGGTCATCGTCCTCCATCTCTACGGTGAGCTTTTGGCTCTTCCCCTTGCGGAGGATTTCAAAGGTGAGCTTATCACCCTCCTCGGCTTCCCTGAGGATGTCATGCAGGTTCTCTGTGTCATCCACCGCTTCGCCGTCGATACTGATGATGACATCCCCCGGCAGGAAGCCCGCTTCTGCGGCCGGGCTATCCTCTTCCACCTCTAACACCAGCACTCCTTTACCCGATTTTAGTTGGAAATACTCCCCCAGAGAGGGGTTCAGGTCTTGCAGCTGGAGTCCAAGCCTGCCGCCTAAGAAAAATCTGAAAGGGGTAATTAGTGGACGAATCCCTCGCCTTATCACCGGGTACCGGAAAGGGGTAATTAGTGGACGAATCCCTGGCCTTATCATTAGGAGATGCCGTCGAAGCTTGCCGATGGTGACCTTTATAGTCTGGGCTTTGCCCTGGCGCATAATCTTGACCTGGACTTCACTTCCCGGCTCACATCGCCGCACAAATCGGGTAAGGTCGTCGGTATCATCCACGGGCTTGCCGTCAAACTCGGTAATCACATCCCCTTCTCTCAGTCCCGCCTTGTCAGCCGGGCTTTTTTCTACCACATTGGTAATCAGCACTCCCCGGCGGTCCTTCAACCCATAGGCTTCCAGCACATCTTCAGATATTTCCCTGATGGATACTCCCAGATAACCCCGCTCCGCCCTTTCAGTCTCCAGCCTCTCCGGGAAGGGGTAGGTGTTTACTGGTGACCCCAGAAGGATAAAGGATATCAGAAGAAGGGTCGCAGCGCCCGCCATAGCTATGTTTAACCGTTTCATCTGACCAACCTCCTTTTTTGCCTGCTGTTTCAAACTATCAATTTCCGTTTCTACCTATTTAGACGCCTGCAATGAGCAAAAAGTTTAAAAGTGCACTCTCTTCTATTATAGCTTTCCGCTGATGAAATTAGCTTGTATAGGTCATATCACTTAATTTATAATGTAAAAGGGCTTAAATAGCAATGCCAATAGAAAAGGAACAGATAGAAAAGATTCTCCAGGATTTCAAACAAGGGAAAATAGGGCTGGAGGAAGCCCTCACCAGCCTGAAGCTTCTCCCCTATGAGGACCTCGGATTTGCCAAGATAGACCATCATCGCCGTCTGCGCAAGGGGTTCCCCGAGGTGATTTTCGGAACGGGCAAGACTGCCGAGCAGGTTATCTCCATCGCCGAACGGATGGCGGATGCCGGGGGTCCCATTCTCATCACCAGGGTAAAGGACGAAGTCTATGGTAAGATAAAGGAGCGATTCCCGGATGCCATTTTCAACCGGGAGGCTTCTGCAGTAGCCATAAACAAAGAGGATAAGCTCAGGGGGAAAGGTCTCATTGCCGTGCTGGCGGCGGGGACATCGGACATCCCGGTGGCGGAGGAGTCTGCCTTTACCGCCGAGGTGATGGGAAACAGGGTGCAGCGTGTCTATGATGTGGGGGTGGCGGGCTTGCACCGCCTGCTGGACCAGAAAGGGGTGATCCTGTCCGCCCGGGTAGTGGTGGTGGTAGCCGGTATGGAGGGCGCCCTTCCCAGCGTGGTCGGTGGGCTGGTTGAGGCACCCGTAATAGCGGTACCCACCAGCGTGGGCTATGGCGCCAGCTTCGAGGGGTTTGCCCCTCTGCTGGCTATGCTCAATTCCTGTGCCCCGGGGGTGGTGGTGGTGAATATAGACAACGGGTTTGGAGCGGGGTATTTTGCCAGCTTGATTAACAGGTTGTAAATTGATGAAAAAATTGTATATTTTAACTTGACAACTTGGGAATGGGAACATATATTTAAGACAGAAAAAAGAAAAAAGAGGATTGGATGAGTTTCTATTTTAACGGGATCGGGGGTGGAAAATTAGATGCCCTATGTCAGGGTGAATGAGGATGAGTCCCTGGAAAATGCCCTCCGGCGTTTCAAAAGGAAATGTCAGAAGTCGGGCATTATCTCTGAAGCAAAAAAAAGACAGCATTATGAGAAGCCGAGCGTAAAGAAGAAGAGAAAAGCCATAGCCGCCCGCAAGAAGATGCTGAAGAGGTTATCTCAGGAGCGAAGGTTGGGGCTTTACTAAAATAAGCAAAGAAGAGAATTCTACTCCCCTCAGGCGGTGGGGAGAGGAGAGTTTTCTACTTTAGAGACTTGGGCGGCGGCACCAAGCTCTTGAAGAGCAAGAAAGATTACTTGGTGCACTGGGGAATATACCGAGTGCATTTTATTATATGTGATTATGAACTGGGATGTAATCGAAACCTTAGAGTTCGATAAAATCAAGAAGATATTACGAACCTTTACCTCCTCGCCATTAGGAGTCGAGTTATCCGAGCAATTACAACCGGTCACCGATGCCAGCCGGATTGAAGATGAGCTCGGGCTCACCTCCGAGCTCATGACCTACTACCACAGCGGTGGTTCCCTTGAGCTCTCCGAATGCGCCCCCATAAAGCACTCCCTGGAGAAGTGCCGCATCGAAGGTACGGTTATTGGCATCCAGGAACTTCTGCAGATTCAGCGGGATATAAAAGTTGGAAAGAGGATTAAAGAGAAGTTTGAGGAGGCTCCCTCCCACCTCGGTCGTTTGCGGAAGCTGGCCAAGGGAATCCCTTCTCTGGCAGGGATTGACAAGGCGATAGCCGACTCCATCAGCCCGGAGGGCGAGCTTTACGACTCTGCCAGCCCCCAGTTGCGGCAGATTCGAAACCGGCTGAAGCTCCTCCAGCGAAGGCTGCGGACAACCCTGGAGAAAATCCTCCATTCCCCGGGGAGCCGCCGCTGGTTGCAGGAGCCCATTATAACCCAGCGCCATGGTCGCTATGTTATCCCCCTGAAAGCAGAGTTCAAGGGGGCGATTCCGGGGATTATCCAGGACCGCTCCACCAGCGGCTCCAGCATCTTCATTGAGCCTCTGGCGACCGTTGAGCTGAACAACGAAATCACCGAGCTGCAGATTGAAGAACGGAGGGAAGTCCTTAAAATTCTCACCCGGTTGACCGGTCTGGTCAGGCAGCAGGAGGAGGCTTTGGTTCAGTTGGAGGATATCTTAGCCCACTTCGACCTGCTCAATGCCAAAACACTCTTCAGCCTGAGAGTGGATGCTCAGCCCCCCAAATTCAGTGACGGTAATCTGCTGGAACTCCACGAAGCCCGTCATCCTCTGTTGGATAAGAGGTTATGGGACCGAATTGTGGAAGCGGAATTAGCCGACGAGGTGCGCCATCAGCAGCAGGATGTCGTCCCCATCAGCCTCCGGTTGACCATGCAGAACAACACCCTGGTGATTACAGGACCCAATACCGGGGGGAAGACGGTGACTCTGAAAACCGTTGGGCTGCTCTCGCTGATGGCCCACGCCGGGATGCCAATTCCTGCCAAGGACACCACCCTGCCGGTCTTTCAGGCTATTTACGCAGACATCGGCGACCAGCAGAACCTCATCCAGAATCTGAGCACCTTTTCCTCGCACCTTTTGCGGATAAGGGAGATGATGAATGGGCTGAAGCTGCCCAGCTTGGTCCTCATTGACGAAATCGGAGCGGGCACCGACCCCTCCGAAGGAGCAGCTCTGGGGATGGCTCTTCTCGACTATTTCCACCACCAGGGGAGTCTTAATCTGGTGACTACCCATCATAATGCCCTGAAAACCTTCGCCTTTTTAAAGCCCGGTATGAGCAACGGCTGTATGGAATTTGATGAGAAAACCTTAAAGCCCACCTATCGCCTGATCCAGGGGGTCCCTGGCAGAAGCAATGCCTTCAGGATAGCCGAGGGGTTAGGTCTGCCAGCCAAGATATTGAGGGAAGCAGAGGGCTTTCTGGGAGAGGAGGAGTTTAAGGTGGAGGAGTTCATCAGGCGGATGGAAGAGGAATTGAAGGGACTGGAGCAGGAGCGAAGAGAATTGAAAGAGGCGAAAAGGAACGCCTCCGAGGAGGCTCAGGGACGCCTGGAGAAGCTAAATGAGGCCATAGCCACCTATGAGGAGATCATTGCCCAGCAGAAGCGGGAGTGGAAGGGATTAATGAAAAGAATGAAAGAAGAGGCAGACCATCTCATCCAAAGCCTCAAGGGTAAAGCTTCGGAGGAGGAGCTGAGAAGGTTGGTTCAGCAGAGGCTTTCTCGTCTGACCCGTGAGTTGACACCTATGCCCCCTAAACAACCCCCTTACCCCATAAGGGTAAAAAGGGGAAAAGAGGAGGATAGCCCCCTGAAAAGGGGAGAGAGGGTTCATATAGCGAGCCTTAATCAGGTTGGAGTAATGGAGGAGGACTGGCATAAAGGGATGAGGAGCTCTCTGGTTACCGTCGCTGTGAGAGGAAAGAAATTGAAGATCTTGCGCCAGGCTCTGGAGCTTTTTAGCGAGGAGGAGAAGAAAGGTAGAGAGCCAGCGGTAAGGCAGGCATATAGTTTTAAGAAGAAAGGCAGGGTGGCTCCCGAGCTGAACCTCATCGGCTGCTCAGTAGAGGAAGCACTTTCCCGAACCGATAAGTTCCTCGACGATGCTCTCCTTGCCAAGCTCACCACCGTCAGGGTGATCCATGGGGTGGGCAGCGGAAAGCTCCGTCGGGCAATATCAAAGTTGTTAGAGGAGCAGCCCTATGTGACAGATTTTCGCTCCGGTCTCCCCGAGGAAGGCGGGTTAGGGGTAACTATTGTGACCCTGGATGTATGAGAAAAAAGGTGAACAGAGGATGAGCGGCTATTTCCCAAGAGAATTCTTAACCCAGGTGAGAGGGGCGGCAGATATAGTGGAGATAGTCTCGTCCTATGCGAAGCTGCGTCATCAGGGGAAGAATGAGGTAGGGCTCTGCCCCTTTCATTCGGAGAAGACGCCATCCTTTACGGTTAGCCGGGAAAAACAGCTCTTCCACTGCTTTGGCTGCGGTGCCGGTGGGGATGTCATCAAGTTCACTATGCTTATAGAGAACCTCAGCTTCTACGAAGCGGTGAAGTTCCTGGCTGAAAGGTGCGGGCTTCGGCTCCCCGCCCCCAGAAAGTCTCCCGACCAGAGGGACCGCCGAAAAGAGCAGCTCCTGAAGGTCAATGAGCTGGCACTGCGTCACTTCGTCCACAATCTCCACCAGGAGAAGGAAGGGAGCAGGGGGTTGAGCTATCTGCGGGAGAGAGGCTTGAACCGGGAGACTGCGGAAAGCTTTCAGCTCGGTTATGCCCGAAGCCAATGGGACGACCTCTATCGTTTTCTCCTCCAGCAAGGGGTCGAGGAACCAACCTTGATTGATAGCGGTCTGGTGGCGAAAAGCACGCAGGGGGAGGGATATTACGACTTCTTCCGGGGTCGGCTGATATTCCCCATATGCAACTCAGCGGGGAGGGTCATCGGCTTTGGCGGGAGGGCAATAGGGGAGGAAGAGCCTAAATACCTCAACTCCCCCGAGACCATGTTGTTTAATAAGAGCTGGTCTCTTTTCGGCATCAACCTCACCCATCAGGATATAAGAAGGAAGAATCGCGCCCTGCTGGTAGAGGGCTACTTTGATCTGATGACTCTCTATCAAGCTGGTTTTACTAACTCGGTGGCTCCCCTGGGTAGCAGCTTCACTGAGGGGCAGGCAAAAATGCTCTCCCGGTATACTAAAAATGTGGTCATCAGCTTTGACCCCGACGAGGGAGGCAGAAGAGCTACCCATCGGGCAATAACCACCCTCCTTAACCAGGGCTTCAGAGTGGAGGTAAAGCGCCTCCCCGAAGGGCTGGATCCCGATGCCTTTGTCCAGAAGCATGGTCCGCAGGGCTTTAAGGAAGAGCTTGACAAGGCGCTGCCAGCCATCGATTATCTGATGGAGGAGACCAAAGAGATGGTTGACCTCTCCCATCCGCAGGGGAGGGTCACCGCCCTTAACTTCGTCATCCCCTTTCTGGCTTGCATTGGGAACCAGATGGAGAGGGTCAGCTATGTCGGCTATCTGGCAGAGAGGTTTCAGGTGGAAGACCGGGCCATCCTGGCGGAGCTCCGTCGGGCAGTCCGGGGAAGGAAATCATCCCTGGGAGAGGAACTCACCTCCATGAAAGCCAGCCTGAAGGAAGCCGAGGCGAGGCTCCTGCAGATACTCATCTGCCAGCCCGAGGTCAGGGACGAGCTTCTACCCCTTATCGACCCCCACTGCTTCTCCCAGCCTATAGGGGAACGGCTTCTGGCTATTATCAGGGAGCTGCATCAGGAGGGGAAGGGAGTCACTTTCGACCAGATATTCGACCGGTTAGAAGAGGGGGACAAAAGCAGATTTACCCACATAGCTCTGGGCGACAACTTTAACTGGAATAAAGAGTTTGCTCTGGAATGCCTTAATGCTATGAAGCGGGATTACCTGGATAAGGAGATCAGAGGGGTTCAGCAGGAGATAGAACGCGCCGAGGCGGATAATGCTCCTGAGTTAAACCGGCTGCTGCAGGCAAAATTGAGGTTGCTTCAACAGAGAGATGCATTATAAATTATATAGTAGGGGTATGTTATTTTATAGATGGTCTGAATTTCAAAAAACGACCAAGGGAGACGCTGTTATAGATGAAACCTTTAAATTCTATCACAGTTTCCAGGAGCAGGAACCTTGAAAAGCGTTAAGCAATCTGAAGTCATTGGAAAAATTATATCCTTTGGCAGGAAGAAGGGTTATCTCCTTTACAATGAGATAAATGAGCTTATCCCTGAAGGAATGACCTCTCCCGATGAGATTGATGACCTCTTTATGCAGCTTTATGAGGAGGAGGTTGGGGTCTTCGATACAGAAGAGGAGTTCCGCCGTCAGAAAAAAGGAAAGGATAAGCCAGCGAAAGAGCTTGAGAAGAGCAAGGTCTCCTTCAGGATTGGTGTTTTGGAAAAGACGAACGACCCGGTCAGGCTGTACCTCAGGGAAATGGGTTCAGTACCGCTCCTTGACCGCCAGGGAGAGGTGGAGATAGCCAAGCGCATGGAAAAAGGTAAGTGGAATGTCATTAAAGCAATTTTCCGTACTCGCCTGGTCATTAGAGAGGTTATCGCGCTTGGTGAGCAATTGAAGAGGGAAGAGATAGACATCAGGAATATAGTGAAGCTTTCCGAGGATGAGATGGTAAAGGAGGTGCTGGAGGAGAAAAAAGCTGAGATGGTCAACCTGGCCGATAAACTGAAGAGGCTGGAAGAGAAGTATTCCAAACTCAAGCTTCAGCTGTCAGCTTTGCCCGAAAGCTCCCCAGCAAGGCTTCCCATTATAAAGGCTTTGAACAAGCATCGGGTCACCATGGCAAAGTTGGTGCGGGACATAGAGTTCAATAATGCTCAATTTAAGAAGATGGTTCAGATGATCAAAGCAGAGGTGGATGAGATTGAGAAGTGGGAGAAGGAGGTAGCAAAAACAGAAAGGCTCAGGGACAAGGCGACCACTAAAGCGGAGAGGAAGGTCTACCAGAAGAGGGCAAACAAATATCGAGAGGTAATCCGGAGCATTGAGGAGAGGTTAGAGGAGCCTTCCAGCGCTCCCAAGGAAACCATGCAGAACATATATAAAGGGGAGGAGGAGACCGAGCAGGCGAAGCGGGAGTTGGTGGAGGCAAATTTGAGGCTGGTGGTTTCCATTGCCAAAAAATACACCAACCGGGGGCTGCAGTTCCTCGACCTCATTCAGGAAGGAAACATCGGGTTGATGAAGGCAGTGGATAAGTTCGAGTACCGAAGGGGGTATAAGTTCTCCACTTATGCCACGTGGTGGATTCGCCAGGCCATTACCAGAGCCATTGCCGACCAGGCGCGGACCATCCGTATCCCGGTGCATATGATAGAGACCATAAACAAGCTAATCCGCACCTCCAGGGCTCTGGTCCAGGAGAAAGGAAGGGAGCCAGCCACCGAGGAGATTGCCAGGCGGATGGATATGCCGGTTTTCAAAGTCCGCAAGGTATTAAAGATAGCTCAGGAGCCTATTTCCCTGGAGACGCCCATTGGAGAGGAGGAAAATAGCCATCTGGGAGACTTCATAGAGGACCAGCGCATTGAATCGCCCGCCGATGCAGTAATTAACACCAACCTCAGAGAGCAGACAAGGAGCATTTTGAAGACCCTCACCCCCCGGGAGGAGAGGGTCTTAATGCTGCGCTTCGGAATGTCAGATGGAACTGAGCATACCCTGGAGGAGGTGGGTCAACGCTTCCAGGTGACCAGGGAGCGGATACGCCAGATCGAAGCTAAGGCTCTCCGTAAGCTTCGCCATCCCTCAAGGAGCAAAAAACTGAAGACCTTTATGGAGAGCTCCAAATTTTAAAAAGTAGTCTTTGATTTTTATCACTTTTTGTATTATAATTACCCGATAAAAGACGGGCCCATAGCTCAGCTGGAAGAGCCACCGGCTCATAACCGGTAGGTCCCTGGTTCGAACCCAGGTGGGCCCACCACTTATATAGACCAGAGGAGTTGGCTGAAAGAGAAATGGCTACTCGCCCTGAACATATTTTTGAAAGAATCCACAAAGAATGCAGGAGCATACTATAAGACTACCTTGCCCTTTGGAGAGGGCTAATCAGTAAGCACAAGGTGTTCTTTTATGAACACCTTTTTTAATGCCTGAATTTAGCCATGACGCAAGAGGTTAACGTTAAAGAGACCATCACCCTCCTTCGCCGCCTCCAGGAGAGCGATATGGAAATTGAGGAGATAAACGGAAAAATAGATGAAATCCCCAAAAAGAGAGAAGCCCTCAACCGAGGGCTGCAGCAGTATACACAGAAGGTCGAGGAGGAGGAGAATAGGTTGACAGACTCCCGAAAAGAGCGCCGCCAGCTGGAGCACAGCCTCGAGGACCATAACCTCAAGGACGCCCGTTATCAGGACCAGCTCATGCAGGTAAAAACCAATAAGGAATACCGAGCCCTCCTCACGGAAATAGAGCAGCTCAAAGGGAAAATAAGGGAGATAGAGGATAAGATACTCGACCTCATGGAGGAAGCCGAAGAGCTGGAGAAGAGCATCAGGCGGCGAAAGAAAAAACTGGAGAAAAATAAGCAGGAGGTGGAGACCGAGTCCCATCGACTGGAGAAAGAGGAGGAGGCACTCAACCATCAACTGGAAAAGAGGGAGAATTTTAAGAGGGAATTGGAAAACAAGCTCCCCTTAGAGCTGCTCGAGCAGTACAATCGGATAAAGAGCGTCCGCCATGGCATAGCTCTGGCAGAGGCAAAGGATGGCTTCTGCCAGGTATGTCATGTTCGCCTCCGCCCTCAGGTCTACTACGACCTGCGGGCAAATAAAAGCATCCTCCTGTGTGACAACTGCAACCGCTTCCTCTTCCTCCGCGAGGACGAGGTGGTTGACCCTACCAAGCTGATGTAAGCACAAAGGGTGAGGGAGAGGATGACCATCCGTATATATATAGATGGCAGCTCCCGGGGGAACCCCGGCGAGGCAGGCTACGGCTTCTATGTGAGCGATTCTGAGGGTAAAGAGCTGGCTGCCCACTACAAATACCTGGGTTTTAAGACCAACAATTACGCCGAATACCAGGCCCTTCTTGCCGCGCTCAAGTATGCCATAAAAAATAATTACCCCGAGGTGGAGGTCTACTCCGACTCCCTCCTTCTGGTCAACCAGATAAAGGGTCTTTATAAAGTGAAAAGCCGCAACCTCATGCCACTCTTCCTCCAGGCTGTCCGGTTGATGAAAAAGCTCCCCGCCCTCCACATATACCACCTTCCCCGCCAAAAGAACCGTCTCGCCCATAATCTCGCCCACCGAGCTATCGAGCTCAAAGCACGCATCGAGTCAAAAGAGCAATAAATAATAATTTTATTTATCTATTGACATTCTTATAGATTTAATTTATTGTTTTAAATAAAGGGGATTTGTTTTGGTGATAAAATCGTTCTGCAGAGCTCTCCTTTCCAGCGCCTTTTCTATGCATTCAATTTATCCCGTGAAGCTCTTTTTGCAAGGGGTTGAATCTTCCATGAAGAGCATAGCACTTAGAGCAAGGGAGAGCTGAGTTTCTGTTTTTCTTTTTTAAAAGGGGTGTAAAAATGGGTAATAAAAGATTTTATCTGATAGTTTCGGTTTTTCTGGTCCTCATTCTTGCCCTCTCGGGGATTATGTTCGGCCAGCGGGTGATTGACCTGGATAAGGTGTGGGGGGATACACGAGTTTTGGGAGCTGCATCTGTGGATCAGTCTGGCAGCGCGGTGGCCTATGGTGACATCAACGGCGACGGCTATGACGACATCATCATCGGTGCCCCTTATGCTGACCCCGGTGATCCGGCACGAACTGATGCCGGGGCGGTCTATGTCATCTTCGGCTCCGGCTCACCACTCTCAACTATTGATTTAAGCACCCAATCTGCCAATATCACCGTCTGCGGGGCTGATGATCATGATTATTCTGGCTATGCGGTGGGCAGCGGGGATGTGAACGGAGACGGCTTCGACGACATCAT
>NJBL01000012.1 GCA_005223145.1 bacterium (candidate division B38) B3_B38
CTTTGGTATTAGATGGAAGCTTGATCTCCGAGAATGCTTATTTTATAAAACTCAGAGAAAAAGAATACAAAAATAAAAGCATTCAAGAGATAATCACGGAGATTATGAGCTTTGCCGATTTATTCTACCTGAGCGCAAGGAAAAGCAGTTGTGTAAGAGGGGGATTTATCGCTACCAACAATAAAGAATTTTATGAAGAGATAAAGCCCTGGCTTCCAGTCTACGAAGGCTTTCTAACTTATGGAGGGATGTCTACCAAGGAGATCGAAGCTATGGCGGTAGGGCTCAGGGAGATGACCGACATAAGTGTTGCCGGCAGTGCTGCAGAACAGGTCAAATATTTTGCCGAAAAGCTCATCGAAAACGGAATTCCGGTAGTCACCCCGCCAGGCGGCTTGGCTTGTCATGTCGACGCCATGATGTTCTTGCCCCATATTTCCCAATCTCAATATCCCGCCGGTGCTCTGGCTGCAGCCATTTACATCGTATCTGGTGTAAGGAGCATGGAAAGAGGCACCATTTCAATGGACCGAGACAAAGACGGGAATGAGGTATTTTCAGATTTGGAATTAGCCCGGCTTGCAGTTCCCAGAAGGGTTTATACCATGTCTCACATTGAATATGTGGTTGACAGAATACACTGGCTGTACCGGCATCGGGATTTGGTTAAGGGCTTAAAATTCGTTGAGGAACCGCCAGTGCTCAGGTTCTTCTTTGGAAAGTTAGAGCCCATAGATAACTGGGGAGAAAAGTTGGGTGAAGCCTTCAAGAAAGAGTTTGGCGCTCAATAATAAGTTGACATCAATATGGGTGCAGCATCGGACCACATGACATCGGAATAAAAACGTAGGTCAAATATTTCTAATTGGTCACCGGTTCGAAAAACAAGGAGTGAAAGATTACCATGCTCGCCCATAGTGGTGAGGGATGGTTGATTAAGATTATAAAATCTCACACCTGTCTGGGCGGAAAAGATGTATATTGCTTCGTGATTTAGAAATCACAAGCAATAGCAATGTTGTCGGTAGCTCCACTCCGAGCAGTCATGGAACTGAAATCTAAAATCTCTAGTGGCAGGAGCAATAATGTCAAACAGATTAGCTTCAATATAATTTTGAGACCTCAGAAGGAATTCTAACAGTATTATTTAGACAACTTTTTCTAAATGATTGTTAAATATATTGAAATTATTTGTCCCCTGTCCAGGAAGCCATGGAGGAATTAAAAAGCTTTACACCATAAAGGATGGATGATATGAAAATAGAGCTTGTACCTGAGCATATTAAAAAAATAATACCCTACCTCCCGGGCAAGCCCCTTTCAGAGGTAGAAAGGGAACTTGGATTGAAGGATGTAGTCAAGTTAGCCTCCAACGAAAACCCTTTAGGACCTTCCCCCTTAGCCATAGAAGCCATAAAAAAGCATATTAATGAAGTGAATTTGTATCCCGATAACGGGGTATATTATCTTCGGAAAAAATTGGCTTCCATATTGAATTTGTCTATGGAACAAGTCATCATAGGGAATGGAACAACTGATATATTAGGAGACATCGCCCGAACTTTCCTCGGCCCAGAAGATTACGCTATCGTTGCGGACCAGACCTTCTTAGTATACCGATTAGCGGTGCAAGCAGTAAACGGAAACCTGATCACCGTCCCCCTTAAAAACTACACCTACGACTTGCCTGCCATGGCAAAAGCTGTAACTCCTCATACCAAGCTGGTCTATATAGCCAATCCCAATAATCCGACCGGGACAATGGTAACCGGTGAAGAGTTCGACCGCTTTTTAAACTCCATCCCCGAAGACATAGTCGTGGCTCTGGACGAGGCTTATTACGAGTATATCCAAGACCCGGCTTATCCCGATTCCTTTAAATATGTCAGAGAGGGTCGACCGGTGATCGTTCTGAGGACTTTTTCCAAAATCTACGGCTTAGCTGGTCTGCGCATAGGCTATGCCGTCGCACCTGAAGAGCTGATCCGATACCTCATCAAGGTGAAATGTCTTTTTAATACTAGCCACTTAGCCCAGGTGGGGGCTATGGCGGCATTGGACGACCACGATTTTGTAACCAAGGGGAAAAGAGTAAACAAAGAGGGTTATCAGTTCCTCTCTGAAGAGCTCAAAAAAATAAAGGTTGAATTTATTCCCTCGGTAGGAAATTTCATCCTTCTTATTCTCCAGGAAGACCCCTATAAGGTCTATCAGAAGCTCCTGCGGAAAGGTGTAATCGTCAGACCCATGAAGATGTGGAATCTCCCCCAGGAGCTGAGGGTCACCATCGGCACTCACCAGCAGAACCTCCGCTTCATCAAAGCCCTGAAGGAGAGCCTGTGACAATGGCAAGGAAAAGATTAGTAATCGCCATCGATGGTCCCTCTGCCTCGGGCAAAAGCACCATTGCAAAGCTACTATCAAAGAAGCTCGGCTATACCTACCTTGATACCGGGGCTATATATCGAGCTTTAGCATGGAAGGCGCTGCAAAGAAAAATGGAGCTAAACTCTGAAAAGGAGATGAGCCGATTAGCCAGGCAATCATCCTTCAAATTCCACCAGCAGGGAGGTGATTATATGATTATGATTGATGGAGAGGATGTCTCGGACAAGATACGCCATCCCCAAGTGAGTGAGGCGGCATCAAAGATTTCTTCCTTCTTGGGAGTTCGACAGACCCTGGTGAAAATCCAACAAGAGATAGGAGCAAAGGGAGGAGTGGTTGCTGAGGGGAGGGATGTATGCACCAAGGTCTTTCCTGAAGCCGATTTTAAATTCTATCTGGATGCCTCCCTTGCTGAAAGAGCCCATAGGCGTTATCTCGAGCTTAAAGAACATGGCATCATCGTCTCCGAGGAAAAAGTCAAAGAAGATATCCAGCGTCGGGACAGGAGCGATTCCCAGCGTACTCACTCCCCTCTTATCAGATGTGAAGAGTCCATTTACATTGACACTACCGACCTCACTATAGAGGAGGTCTTAAACTTTACATTAGAGAAGATTAAATTTAGAGAAGGAGACTTTTTATCCTTGACAACGACTAAAAATTGAGTATAATCAATGGTTATATTAATATTATATATACATATGCCTACAGAGGCGTATTTTTATAGTCCGAGGGAATCGCTTCGGAATAATACCAAAATAAGGAGGTAATTAATCTAATGATGGACGAAGAGGTCCCCAAAGAAAAACTTAAAACCGAGGAGGAGAAAAAGGGGGATAAAGACCCTTCCGATACCCAGGGGGACGACCCTTCCCCCGAGCTTACAGAGGAAAAATTAGAAGAGCTCAACCCCGAACAATTAGCCGATCTCTACAATAAGAGCTTTCGGAGCTTTTCTGAAGGGGAGATTATCGAAGGAATCGTAATCAAGGTATCCAGTAGTGGGATTCTGGTAGATATAGGATACAAGTCTGATGCTCTGGTTCCCCTCCAAGAATTTAAAGACAGCGATGGTAACATAACTATAAAACCCGGTGACAAGGTGAACCTGCTCTTTGAATATGTTGAGAATATGGAAGGTTATCTGGTTCTCTCCAAGGAAAAGGCAGAGAAGATGAAGGTCTGGGACCAGATTGAAAAAGCCTATTGGGAAAATAGCGTGGTCACCGGAAGGGTCATCGAGCGGATAAAAGGGGGCTTGACTGTGGATATCGGAGTGAAAGCCTTCCTCCCAGGCTCCCAGGTTGATGTGCGACCGGTAAGAAATCTCGATACCTTAAGAGGTAAAGAGTTCGAAATGAAGGTTATCAAGCTCAATAAAAGACGGGGGAACATTGTTCTTTCCAGAAAGGTAGTTCTCGAAGAGGAAAACCGACAAAAAAGAGAAAAGCTGCTCTCTTCTCTAAAGGAGGGAAAGATAATCAAGGGCATTGTCAAAAACATCACCGAATACGGCGCCTTTATAGACCTTGGGGGTATTGATGGGCTGCTCCACATAACCGATATGTCCTGGGGGAGGGTTAACCATCCCTCGGAGCTATTTGTAATCGGTGACGAGGTTGAGGTGGTGGTCTTAAAATTCGACCGGGATAGCAACAGGGTCTCCTTAGGCTACAAGCAGAAAGCCCCTGACCCCTGGCTCAAGGCAGAGGAGAAATACTCAGTTGGCTCCAGGGTGCGCGGGAAGGTGGTGAGCCTTACCGATTACGGCGCCTTCATCGAGCTGGAAGAAGGTATCGAGGGGTTAATCCACATCTCCGAGATGTCCTGGAACAAACGGGTAAAACACCCCTCCCGGATAGTGTCCATAGGAGACACTGTGGAAGCTGTGGTGCTCCACATCGACCAATCCTTGCGCCGGATCTCCCTGGGACTTAAGCAAACCGAGCCTAATCCCTGGAAGTTGATTGAAGAGAAGTATAGTATAGGATCAGTAATAAAAGGCAGGATCAGAAATCTTACCGATTTTGGGGCTTTCGTAGAAGTGGAAGAGGGAATTGATGGGTTAATACATATCTCCGATATGTCCTGGACTAAACGCATAAAACATCCCTCCGAGATGCTTAAGAAAGGGGATGTAGCAGAGGCGGTAATTTTAAACATTGATGCAGAAAACCAGAGGCTATCGCTGGGGCTGAAGCAAATGACCCCCAATGTCTGGGAGGAGTTCTTCAAGAAACACCGGGTGGGAGATGTGCTTACAGGCAAAATTGTCAGCATTACTAACTTCGGAGCCTTTGTCGAGCTGGCCCCGGGAGTCGAAGGACTGATCCATGTCTCCGAATTAGATAAAGAGCGTCTCACCGACCCCAAGCAGAAATACCAGGTTGGGGAAACCTTGACCCTGAAGATAGTTAAACTCGATCCCCAGGAAAGGAAGATTGGCTTGAGCCTGACCGCTTACTTGGCTGACAAAGAAAAAGTGGATATCGAAAAATTCGCCCCAGAAAGGGGTGGGGTGATTATCGGTGATATTATAGACAAAAAGACCCTTAGCCAGCTTGAAAAGTCTAAAAGAAAACACAAAAAATCTGCTTCACCGTCCACAGAAAAATGAGCGCCCCGTGGGCATCTCCGTTGCTAACATAGCAAAAGAGCGCTTAATGATTTCTTTTTAATCCCCTTAAGAAAAATGGGCAAAAGTCTTAAGCAATAAAAAGGTATGGGGAATTTTGTTTAATTCAATACATCATAAAAGGAGTGAAAAAAGATGACCAAAGCGGAATTGATTGCCGAGGTGGCTAAGGCTGCCGATTTGCCGAAGAAAGATTCCGAAGTCATAGTTAGCACAGTCCTTCAAAGCATCATCGACGCCCTGCATCGAGGTGAGAAGATTGAACTCCGAGGCTTTGGCAGCTTCCGGCTCCGTAACAGAAGGGCTCGTATGGGTCGAAACCCCAAAACGGGGGAAAGGGTGCAGGTGCCTGCTAAGCGGATACCTTATTTCAAGCCGGGTAGAGAACTGAAGGAACTGATCAACCAATAGCAGCTGAAGCCTTCTACCTTGGTTATGGGGACATCTTCAAGATGAAAAGGCTCTACTCTCCCTGGAGATATGCTTATGTGACATCTCACAAATCAGGGGGAATATGTATCTTTTGCAAGGCTCTATCCCTAAGCAGTGACGAAGAGGGGCTTATGCTCTACCGCGGCAAGCAGAGTTTTATTATATTGAACGCCTTCCCTTATAACAACGGTCATCTGATGATAGCTCCCTATTCCCATACATCCTCCTTCGAAAAATCTAACACTGAGTTGACCACCGAACTTGCTCAGCTAATGCAAAAGTGCATCAAAGTTCTCTCCTTAGTCTATAAACCCGACGGATTTAACATCGGACTAAACCTGGGGGAGGTGGCTGGAGCAGGGGTAACCGACCATTACCACTGGCATATTGTCCCTCGATGGAACGGTGATACCAGTTTCATGACCACAGTAAGTGAAACAAGGGTTATACCTGAAGACCCTCAAAGCACTTATAAGAAGCTAAAGCCCCACTTCCAAGATTAAAATGCACCCAGGGGAAACTTATTCTTCCCCGCAATTCCCCTTTCCCTATCAGGAGGGGCGAGGTTATCCAAAGAGGAAAACCTGCGTCATATAAAACAACAGGATGAGCGTTTTGATTCCATAAATATTTGGAGAGGAGTGTGCCATGGATTTCCAACTTTCTGAAGAACAACTGATGGTAAGGCAAACAGCCAGAGAATTTGCAGAAAAGGAGATCAAACCCCGGGCGGCAGAGTTTGATGCCACCGGTGAATTCCCCGTGGAGGTAATCAAAAAATTAGCCAAGTTAAACTTCCTCGGCATCACCATCCCCGAAGAGCATGGCGGAGGAGGACTGGATGCTATCTCCTATGCTATTATCATTGAGGAAATCTCCCGGGCTTGCGCCTCAACCGGGGTGATATTGTCGGTTAACAACTCACTGGTTTGCGAACCGATTTTAAAATATGGCACGGATTTTCAGAAGAAAAAATATTTACCCGACCTTGCTTCAGGAGAGAAGTTAGGCTGTTTTGCCCTCACAGAGCCCGAGGCGGGCTCCGATGCCTCCAATCTGAAGACCACCGCAGTCCCGAAGGGTGACCATTATGTCCTCAACGGAAACAAGCTGTTTATTACCAATGGTAAAGTGGCGGATGTGGCTCTGGTCTTTGCTATGACCGACAAGTCCTTGGGATATAAAGGGATAAGTGTTTTCATTGTGGAGCGGCAGTTTCCTGGCTATTCTATCGGTAAGATTCAGCAGAAGTTAGGGATCAATGCCTCGGGTCAATGCGAGCTTTACTTTGAAGACTGCCCGGTTCCCAAAGAGAACCTCCTTGGGGAAGAGGGGGGAGGCTTTAAGATCGCTCTGGTTACCCTCGACGGAGGGAGGATAGGGATAGCCGCCCAGGCGGTGGGGATTGCCCAGGCTTGCCTCGATGAGTGCCTGAAATACTCAAAAGAGAGGGTTCAGTTCGGACAGCCGATTGCCAAATTCCAGGCTATCCAATGGATGTTAGCGGATATGTCTACCGAAATCGAGGCTGCCCGACTGCTAACATATCGAGCTGCCTTTCTCATGGACAAAGGGGAAAGATATTCGTCCCAGGCATCTATGGCAAAGCTCTTCGCTTCGGAAACCGCTATGAAAGCCACCACTAAAGGGATTCAAATCCACGGCGGATACGGCTATATGAAGGAATACCCGATGGAGAGGTTTTTCCGCGATGCTAAGGTGACCGAGATTTACGAAGGAACCAACGAGATTCAGCGTATCGTCATTGCCAGCAGTATCCTTAAGTAAGTTCCCCCCCTTATGTGGATCGCTTCCCACCATCTTAAGGGAAGGGCTCTTTCTACGGCAAAAAGGAAATGTCCTACGAGATGCAGAGGCACAAATTTTGTGGTATAATTACCCTATCAAAATTCGTATTATCAGAGAATTTTTAGGCGACCTTCATATTAAAAGGGTTTGAAGATGAACGATAGGATAAAAAAGGAAAAAGAACGCTGGAAAAATAAGATGGTAGATTCTGCTGTCAAGCGACATCTTGAGCGGAAAGAGCTTTTCACCACCGTATCCGGCAAACCGATAAAAGACCTCTATACCCCAGCTGATATACCAGAAATTGACTATCTAAAAAAGCTATCCTTCCCCGGGATGTATCCTTTTACCAGAGGGATTAAAGCTACCATGTATCGGGGTAGGTTATGGACAATGCGGCAATTCTCAGGCTTCGCTACCGCAGAGGAGTCCAATCGACGCTACCGACTCCTGCTGGAAAGAGGGCAGACAGGCTTAAGCGTAGCCTTTGACTTGCCGACCCTTATGGGATACGATTCGGACCATCTCCTTGCCATAGGCGAGGTGGGCAAATGCGGAGTGGCGGTGGATTCTCTCCAGGACATGGAGACCCTCTTTGATGGTATCCCCCTTGGCAAGGTCACTACCTCTATGACTATAAATGCTCCCGCAGCTATTCTTCTGGCGATGTATATCGCCGTAGCAGAAAAGCAGGGGGTTAAGCCCGACCACATTGGGGGGACTGTGCAGAATGACATATTGAAGGAATACATCGCCCAGAAGGAGTGGATCTTCCCTCCCCTGCCCTCCATGAGAATCATCACCGATATGTTCGCCTACTGCTCAAAGGAGATTCCTCGCTGGAATACCATAAGCATCAGCGGTTACCACATCAGAGAGGCAGGAGCTACCGCCGTTCAGGAGCTTGCCTTTACCCTGGCTGATGGGATTGCTTATGCGCAGGCGGGTATAGACGCTGGCTTGGAAATAGATGAGTTCGCCCCACGCCTATCCTTCTTCTTCAACTCTCATAACGACCTCTTTGAAGAGGTAGCCAAATTTCGGGCTGCCCGCCGCATCTGGGCTAAGGTGATGAAAGAGAGGTTTAAGGCGAAAAAAGAGCGCTCCTGGTGGCTGCGGTTCCACACCCAGACAGCCGGCTGCAGCCTCACCGCCCAGCAAATTGAGAATAATATTGTAAGAGTCACCATTCAGGCTCTGGCAGGCATTCTGGGGGGAACGCAATCCCTCCACACCAATTCCAAGGATGAAGCCTTAGCCGTCCCCGCTGAGGAGGCAGCTACCACTGCCCTACGCACCCAGCAGATTTTGGCATACGAGAGCGGGGTTGTTAACACCATCGACCCCTTAGGGGGTTCTTATTTTGTGGAGAAATTGACCGATGAGATGGAAGAGGAAGCCTGGGGTTACATCAACAAGATAGACGAGATGGGGGGTATGATAGCAGCTATTGAAAGGGGATTCCCTCAGAAGGAGATAATGGAGGCTGCCTACCGCTATCAGCAGGCAATAGAAAAGAAGGAGAAGATCATAGTAGGAGTCAACGAGTTTCTGATGGAAGAGGAGGAGCAACCCCCGTTCCTAATGATCGACTCCGAGGTCGAGCGCGCTAAGCAGATAAAGAAGCTTCAAGCCCTTCGGAGCAAACGCAATAACTCCAAGGTGAAAGAGTGCCTCAAGCGGCTCCGTTTAGCTGCCCGAGGAAAAGAAAACTTGATGCCTTTTATATTGGAAAGCGTCAAAGCCTATGCCTTTTTAGGAGAGATAGTGGATGTCCTTCGGGAAGAATTTGGCGAGTATCAGGAACCTTCCGTCTTCTAAGACGCCCTTATTCATAGCTTTTTCCTGAAAGCAGCTAAAAGGAGCCTTTAACGGTTTGATTAAATTTAAGGTTTATATATATGAGTCCTTCCAAAGGCAAAATCAGGGTGTTAATCGCTAAACCCGGGCTCGACGGTCACGACAGGGGAGCCAAAATTATAGCCCGGGCATTCCGGGATGCTGGCATGGAGGTGATCTACACCGGCTTGCGCCAGACTCCGGAACAGATAGTAACGGCTGCAATACAGGAGGATGTAGATGTCATCGGCATCAGCATCCTCTCAGGAGCCCACCTTTACATCTTCCCCAGAATAATAGAGCTCCTCAAAGAAAAGGGAGCCACTGATATGCTGGTAATCGGGGGAGGAATTATTCCTGAGATTGATATACCGAAGCTTAAACAGATGGGAGTTGCCGAGATATTTACCCCCGGAACCCTCACCTCCAATGCAATAGAGTTCGTCAAAGAGAAGCTGCAGGGGAAATAAAAATCTCCCTTCTTACCAGGGAGAACAAAAAGGGCTCAAGAGGTAGCCAGAAGGGAAATCTTTACTAGTGGCTGAAAAGAGGGAAATCCTTTGTATTCCAGAAGAATAATGCTATAATATAAAGCTTTTTAATGCTCAGCGTTATGTAAATAAGCCAGAATATGTTTCCGAATTCAAAAATTGTAATTCATGTAGCACTGCATAAGGAGGTGAAGTAATGAGAGATGTTTATATGGTTAGTGGAGGGGTGAGCAAGTTCACCAAAGCGAGACCCGATAGAACCTTTCAACCGATGGTAAAAGAAGCTTTTGATTATGCTATGAACGATGTCCCCAATCTGACTATCGACCAGATTGATGGCAGCGTTGCTTCTTACTTCTCTGACCATTTTCAGCGGCAATTGATGTCGGGCATTATGGTGCATGACTACCTGGGACTATGCCCAAAAGAGAGCAAGAGGGTAGAAGGGGGTGGAGCCACCGGAGGACTCTGCTTCCAGACCGCCTGGGCTGAGGTAGCTTCTGGCAGACAGGATGTATGCGTCGCCTTCGGCTTTGAGACCATGTCCCATGTCAACACCTGGAAAGGGAACGAGTTCATCGCTTTAGCTTCAGACACCAACTATGACTACCCGGTGGGAGGGTTCTACACTGGCTACTACGCTATGATGGTAGTAAGGCACATGCATGAGTTCGGCACAACCAGAGAACAGTTAGCCATGGTCTCAGTCAAAAACTATCAAAACGCCTTTCACAACCCCTATGCCCAAAAGAAGATGAAAATAACCGTTGAGGATGTCCTCAATGCCCCTATGGTTGCCTATCCTCTCGGCATGCTGGATATCTGTGTTATGTCCGATGGGGCGGCAGTATGCATTCTGGCAGACGAAAAGATGGCTGCCAAGCTCACCGACAAGCCAGTCAAAATCGCATCGGTCGGATGTGGAACAGATGCTATGCGGATGGCAGACCGACCCCACGGGGATGTCATTCTCCTCCCCCATGAGTCCCCCGACGATTATAAGGGTCTTAAATATCCCGGAGTCCACTCCTTCCGTGCTGGCAGAATGGGAGCCAAGTTAGCTTATGAAAGGGCAGGAATCACCAACCCCTTAGAGGAGCTTGATTTTGTAGAACTGCATGATGCTTATACCTCTTCGGAGATTCAGACCTACGAAGACTTGGGGCTATGTAAATATGGCGAGGGCGGACAATTTATCGAATCTGGCAAACCCAACATCGATGGCATCTGTTCGGTCAATCCCTCCGGAGGACTTTTGGCTTGTGGGCATCCGGTAGGAGCAACCGGTCTTATGCAGGCGGTCTTCGCCTTCTGGCAACTACAGGGGACAATAGGTAAGCATTTCCAAAGCGATAAGCTCCAGATAAAGGATGCCAAAAGAGGTCTTATCCACTCTCACGCCGGCACAGGAACCTATGTTACTGTGAGCATACTGGAGAAACCCTTCTGAAAGGTGAATCTCATCATTGCGGAAAGGAGAAAAGAAAATGAAAAAGAAAGAGACAAAGCTCCCTGAAACCGAGGAGGGAACCGTTCTGTTTAATGTCCCCCTTCCGGAAGATTTATCTCAGTTAAAGAAAATGTCTCCCATTATAATTAAATGGCCATACCATACCGATTATATCCACAGCTATGGTCAAGACTCCCCCTTCTTTGCGGGCTTAGCAAACAAGAAGCTTTTGGGAACGAAGTGCCCCAAATGCGGCTACAAATATGCCACGCCAAAATTTCATTGTATGTATTGTGGTTCGGAGTGCGATTGGTTTGAGCTCCCCTTGGAAGGGAAGATTCATACCTGGACCACCTGCTACTACGGAGGCCAAGAGTTCCTTAAGGAGACCCCTTTTAACCTGATACTGGTCGAGTTCGAAGGGGTCGATTCCCTCCTTTTAGTCAGACTTGTAGGTATAAGCCAGGACGAAATCCGCATCGGGATGAAAGTAAAAGCCAGGTTTCGCCGAAACTCTCAGTTCAAGCCCACTGATGTATATTTCGTTCCCGCAGAATAAGCTCTCCAGGGGAGGAGAAAAGGAGACCTATTTATTTAAAACAAAGGGAGGCTAAGGTCAATGGAAGAGGGTTTGTTAATCTTCAATGACAAGAATTTTGAAAAAGAGGTGTTGAAGTCGGACATTCCCGTATTGGTCGATTTCTGGGCTGATTGGTGCATCCCTTGCAAGATGATTGCTCAAGCTATTGAGGACATCTCCAAAAGCTATCGGCATAAAGCAAAGGTGGGAAGGCTAAATGTGGATCAAAATCCCGCTACCGCTTACAAGTATAATATTAAAGGAATACCCACTCTGTTGCTGTTTGTCAATGGGAATGTAAAGGACCAAATAGTAGGAGCGGTTTCTCAGGCAGTAATTGCCCAGATGATAGAGCAGAATACCAAAAAATAGCCCTCAGCGAGGCGGCTGGAAGATCTGAAAAATATTGTTGACAAAACCTTAGTGAATGTTATAATAACTTTTTTTAAGAGGAAGGCTAACTTCAATGCATATAGATTTAAAGGAGGTAACCCCCAAGGGGTTACATCTCAGTCGGAATATCAACCTCGCTTTGCCTCCCTCGATAGAGGAGGTAGACGTTATTAATCCCTGCTTTGTTGAGCTGAAGCTAACCCCTATTGGCACCAAATACAGAATTATCGGTTCCATCAGATTAAAGCTAAAGCTCCAGTGCAGCCGCTGTTCAGAAAGTTACCCCTTTGACCTTTTCTCCGATTTCGACCTCCTCTACCTCCCCATAGAAAAGATGACCTCGGAGGTTGAATTAGAGCTGAAAGATAAAGATGCCAATATTGCCTATTATAGCGAGGACAGAATTGAGCTATTGGAGCTGTTGCAGGAGCAAGTTCTCCTTGCGCTTCCCATGAAGCCCATCTGCTCAGAGGAATGCAAAGGTCTTTGCCTTTCCTGTGGCACTAATTTGAATATCAGCTCCTGTAATTGCAAGTCAGTATCCATAGACCCCCGCTTAGAGAAATTAAAGAAGATTAAAGAATTGTTCAACAAATAGAAGTAGCTTTAAGCCATGGCAAATCCAAAAAGAAGACACTCGAAATCCAGAAGAGATAAAAGAAGAGCTCGTCTATCCCTAACCTCCCCTTCTCTATCCGAATGTCCCCAGTGCCATGAGACGAAACTTCCTCATCGCGTATGTCCCCATTGCGGCTATTACAAAGGTGTGGAAGCAATAGAGGTAAAAGGGGAATAGGGAGACATCTGTCATATATGGCAGGCTTAAGCCAATTCAACCGAGGTAGTCCCGTGGGATGGACTTTAGCAAAAGGCACTCATGCGGCTCACCGGGAGAATGGAGAATGAAGATTGCTGTAGATGCCATGGGAGGTGATTTTGCCCCACGGAATCCTGTGGAAGGGGCGGTTCAAGCAGCCAGGGAATTCGATATAAATATTGTTCTTGTCGGCAAGGAGAAGGAGATTAAAAATGAGCTCCAGCGCCTAAGGGTTTCCGAGAACCTTTCGGTTCAAATTATCAACGCAGAAGATGTAGTAGACATGAGCAGCAAAGCCTCCACCGTATTGCGGAAAAAGAGCTCTTCCATTATGGTAGCCTCCTCCTTAGTGAAGGAGGGCAAAGCCCAGGGGATTGTCAGTGCCGGCAACACCGGAGCCACCATGGCGGCGGCTAAATTTGTTATCGGTTGCCTTCAAGGTGTGGACCGACCTGCTTTAGCTATGGTCATCCCCACTCCAAAAGGGAACGCTGTATTACTGGATGTGGGAGCTAATATCGACTGCAAGCCCCACCACCTGATCCACTTCGGAATCATGGGGTACATATATGCCAAAGGGATTCTGAATATACCAGAGCCAAAAATCGGTCTTCTGAGCATCGGGGAAGAAGAGTCCAAAGGAAACGAGGTTACCAGAGAAGCTTACCAGATGCTAAAAAACTCCCCCTTAAATTTTTATGGCAACATCGAGGGAACAGATGTTTTTTCAGGTAAAGTCGATGTCATCGTATGCGATGGATTCATAGGAAACATCACCTTGAAGGTGAGCGAGAGCATAGCCGCTACCATGCAATCCATATTGAAAGAGGAGATGGGCAAAAATTTCGTCTCTAAGTTAGCCTATTCATTGCGCCGACAGGCCTTTGTCCGCTTTCAGAAACTGACCGATTATTCCGAATATGCGGGGGCTCCCCTACTGGGAATCAAGGAAACATGCATTATCTGCCATGGAAGGTCCTCCCCCAAGGCTATAAAAAACGCTATCAAAATTGCAGCCGATTTCTATCATAACCGGGGTAATCAGCGCATTAAGGAGCAAATTCTCAACTTAACCATGCATAAATAGTTACAATAAATAGTTTAGGCAAAGAGATGAAACTTAAGCGAGCAGGCATTCTGGGTATCGGCGCCTCTTTACCAGAGAAGGTCCTTACCAATTTCGACCTGGAAAAAATGGTGGATACCAGCGACGAATGGATTCGCACCCGCACCGGCATCCGGGAGAGGAGGATAGCGGGAGAAAATGAGTGCTTCTCCACTTTTGCTACCAAAGCCTCTCGCCTGGCTCTTGAAGAGGCAGCAGTCAGCCCTTCGCAGCTCGACCTTATTATCTGCGCCACCGTGACCCCCGACCGTCCCCTTCCCTCTGCTTCCTGCTATGTCCAGCACAATTTGGGAGCTCAAAATGCTGCTGCCTTCGACCTCACGGCCGGCTGCTCAGGATTCATTTTCGCCTTGACAGTTGCCAAACAGTTTATAGCTAATGGAGAATACAAACATATCCTTATCGCCGGTGGGGAGGTGTTAAGTCGCGTCACGAACTGGACCGATAGAGCCACCTGTGTCCTTTTCGCCGACGGAGCGGGAGCTGTTGTCCTGGGGGAGGTGGAAGAGCCAGCCGGAATACTGGCCACCACTATCCATAACCAGGGAGAATACGCCGAATTCCTCACCATCCCGGCAGGTGGCTCCGAGCTACCCGCCTCCCAGGAGACAGTGTCCAAGAAGCTCCATTTCGTAAAAATGATGGGAAATGAGCTCTTCAAAGTCGCCATCCGATACATGTCTAAGGTATCCGAAGAGGTTGTTCTTAAAGCCAAAATAGACCCTGGAGAAGTAGACATCTTTATACCCCATCAGGCAAATCAGAGGATAACCGATGCGGTAGCCGAGCGCCTCAGCTTATCCCATGAGAAGATATACTCGAATATCGATAGAATAGGCAATACATCCTCGGGCTCCATTCCCATTGCTCTATACGAATTGAAGGAACAAGGAAGGCTCCCTAAGGGGACCCTGATAATGATGTCGGCTTTCGGTGCTGGTGTAAGCTGGGGTTCAGCTCTGATTAGAATGTAACAGAGAACAGGCTCTGAAGTGGAGAAAATTGCCTTTATATTCCCCGGTCAGGCATCCCAATATGTAGGGATGGGCAAGGAACTCTTCAATAGCTATGAGGAGAGCCGAACGGTCTTTGAAAAAGCCGACCAGACTTTGGGATTCTCCATAAGCAGGTTATGCTTTGAAGGACCGGCAGAGGAGGTGCAACTCACCCCCAACACCCAGCCTGCTATCCTGACCACCAGCATTGCTATCTGGGTTCTCCTGAGAGCTTCAGGGGTAAAGCCCGATTATGTTGCCGGGCACAGCCTGGGAGAGTATTCAGCTCTGGTAGCTGTAGAATCCCTGAGCTTTGAGCACGCTGTTAGCCTGGTGAGGAAGCGGGGTCAATATATGCAGGAGGCAGTCCCTGTGGGAGAGGGCTCAATGGCTGCTATTATAGCTCTGGAACGACCCAAAGTGGAGAAGATATGCCAGCAAGTAGGAGAGGGAGTGCAGCTAGCTAATTACAACTCTCCAGTGCAAATAGTGATCTCCGGCACCAGAGAGGGGGTTGATAAAGCCGTGGAGCTATCCTTGCAAGCGGGAGCCAAAAGAGCCACCCTTCTGCCTGTGAGCGCCCCCTTCCATTCAAAGCTGATGCTGCCCGCTCAGGAAAAGTTAAAGGTGCATATTGAGAGAACTATGTTCCATCCTCTGTTGATTCCTTTGGTCACCAATGTTGATGCCAGGGTCATTCATACCCCGCAAGAGGCTAAGGACTCCCTTATCCGACAGGTCACCTCCCCTGTCAGATGGGAGGATTCCATGCGCCATCTTATAGCTCAGGGAGTGTCCACCTTCGTGGAAGTAGGACCAGGAAAAGTTTTGACAAATCTGATTAAAAGGATTAACAAAGAGCTTAAAACCTTTAATATAGAGGATAAAGAAACCCTGAATAAATTTTTAAACTACTATGAAAGCCTCAAATAACCAAATGGAGGAACCGATGACCTTGGAAGGGAGGGTATCCCTGATAACAGGAGCTGCCCAGGGGATAGGCAAAGAAATCGCCTTAGAGTTAGCCCGAGCGGGCTCTGATATAGCGGTGGCCGACATCCTTTTTGAAAAAGCCGAGGAGACAGCCAGAGCGATTGAGGCCTTAAAGCGGAGAGCAAAGGCTTACAATATGGATGTCTCCAATACTGACGAAGTCCAGAAGATAGTAAGTCAGATCGTCGAGGACTTCGGCAAAATAGACATTTTGATAAATAATGCCGGCATCACTCGCGACTCCCTGCTGATACGGATGAAACGGGAGGACTGGGATAAGGTGTTAAACATCAACCTCACCGGGGTTTTCAACTGCACCCAGGCCGTGCTCCGCTGGATGCTCAAGCAGAGGTATGGGCGCATTGTAAATATAGCCTCGGTAGTAGGACTTATGGGCAATGCCGGGCAGTCTAACTACGCCGCCTCCAAAGCGGCCATAATTGGCTTCTCCAAAAGTATTGCCCGAGAGATTGCCTCCCGAGGGATAACAGCTAATGTCATCGCCCCGGGATACATAGATAGCCCTATGACTCAGAGGCTACCTGAGGAAGTCAAAAAAAACTTTCTCAATCAGATACCCATCCCCCGCCTGGGTTTCCCCAATGATATAGCCAAAGGAGTGAGATTCCTGGTCTCGGATGACGCGGAATACATAACCGGACAGGTGCTAAACATAAATGGTGGCATGTATATGTAAAATGTGAGGCTGAAGCAAGGGAGAGTTTCCTTGACTGCTTTTACTTTTGAAAAAAGTTAACAATTCAACTCAAGGGAGGTAGTAAGGCATGTCCATAGAAGAAAAGGTTAAAAGCATCATAATCAACCAATTAGGAGTAGACGAAGGCGAGATAACTCCCGAGGCTTCTTTTATCGACGACTTAGGGGCTGATTCTCTCGACACAGTCGAGCTGGTAATGGCTTTTGAGGATACCTTTAAGGTCGACATTCCTGACGAAGATGCTGAAAAGATTATCCGGGTAAAAGACGCCATCGATTATCTTAAATCCCGCGTCAAGGAAGAATAGCCAGCGAGTGACTTTATGCCCCATTCTTTAGCTCGATAAACAAACAAGAATGGGAAGCTTCGTCAAAGAGATAAAAAAAAGCCATCAAACCTGAAGTCAGATAGAGGAGATTTACCTTGGAAAGGAGAATTGTTGTAACAGGAATAGGGCTTATAACCCCTGTTGGAATCGGCACTGAGGAGAGCTGGAGAGCTATCTGCCAGGGAAAGAGTGGAGTGGGACCAATAACCCGCTTCGATGCCTCTGAGTATCCCACCCGCATAGCCGCCGAGGTAAAGGGATTTGACCCCCTTCAATGGATAGAGAAAAAAGATCTCCGCAAGATGGACACCTTTATCCACTATGCTCTGGCGGCTAGCGCACTGGCACTGGAAGACTCCGGACTGAAAATTGACCATCGCAATGCACCCCGGATAGGGGTTTATATTGGCTCGGGAATAGGGGGGCTTCCCTTTATTGAACGGCAGCACAAGATACTCCTGAAAAGTGGACCTCGAAGGATATCGCCCTTTTTTATTCCGGGACTCATTGTCAACCTCGCCTCGGGACAGGTCTCCATCCGATATGGGGCAAAAGGTCCCAACTCTGCTGTGTGCACCGCTTGCTCTACCGGAAGCCACGCCATTGGCGACTCCTTCAGGATAATTGCCCGTGGGGAAGCCGATGCTATGATCACTGGAGGGACCGAGAGCGTCATTACGCCCCTCGCCATTGGGGGATTCAGCGCTATGAGGGCTCTTTCCACCCGCAATGACCAGCCGGAAAAAGCGAGCCGACCTTTTGACAAAAACCGTGATGGGTTTGTAGTAGGAGAAGGGGCGGGAATCTTCATCCTGGAGTCCCTGGAGCATGCTCAAGACCGGGGGGCAAACATATATGCTGAAGTGGTGGGTTACGGCATGTCGGGCGATGCTTTCCATATCTCAGCACCCAGCGAGGACGCTGATGGACCTATTCGAGTGATGCAAAACGCCTTACATGATGCCCATATCGAACCTTCTTATATAGACTATATCAACGCCCACGGCACCGCCACCCCGGCGGGGGATGTGGTGGAAACCTTAGCCATTAAAAAGGTATTTGGGGAGCATGCCCGGAAAGTGGCCATGAGCTCCACTAAATCGATGACCGGCCATCTGTTGGGAGCAGCAGGAGGAGTGGAGGCTGCGTTCAGCGTCCTAACTATCCGCGACCGGATTATCCCTCCCACTATTAATTACGAAACCCCTGACCCCGAATGCGACCTCGACTATGTTCCCAACAAAGCCCGTAAAGCCACTGTCAATTATGTATTGTCCAATTCTTTTGGATTTGGAGGAACCAACGCCTCGTTAATATTTAAGAAATTCGGTCAATAGGCATCTCATTATATTTTAAATAAAAATGTTCTTAATTAAAGGATTTTTTGCTCTGGTTGATCCCCTTTTATGACCACAGGAGGACTTAGATGAAGATCATTGTCTGTATAAAGCAAGTCCCCGATACCGAAGCCAAAATCAAAATAGCTCCTGACGGAAGGGCTATAGATGATGCAGAAATAAACTATATCATAAACCCCTACGAGGAATATGCTATAGAAGAGGGGCTCCGCACCAAAGAGTCATTGGGAGAGGGGGAAGTAATTCTGATATCAGTAGGTCCAGAACGCGCATCTACCGCCTTGAGGAGCGGCCTGGCTATGGGGGCAGACAGGGCCATACACATAAATGACTCCCTCCTTGATGAGAACGACCCGTTACTGGTAGCCACCATTTTGAGCAAAGCTATCCAGCAGGAAGGATACAACCTCATCCTCTGCGGAGTTCAGGGGGTGGGAACCGACCATTATCAGGTAGGTCCCATTCTGGCAGAGCTGTTGGGAATTCCTCATGTAGGTGTAGTAACCAAGCTGCAAATTTCTCCAGATAAGGCAGTTGCCCATCGGGAGATCGAAGGAGTATCGGAAGTGATAGAGACCCCTCTGCCAGCCTTGTTCACTGCGCAGAAAGGATTGAACGAACCCCGCTACCCCTCTCTGAAGGGGATTATGATGGCAAAGAAAAAACCGCTAACATTGCTCGACTGCCAGCATCTGGGTTTGAGCGAAGAGGAAGTTAATAAGCTCAAGGGGAAAGCCCTCATCATCAAGCTGGAGCTACCCCCTATGCGACCCAAGGGGCTTGTGGTACAAGGAGAGCCATCCGAGACAGTAAAACAGCTGATCGAATGGCTCCAGAAGGAAACCGGAATTTTATAAACAATAAACCTTCTCACCTAATAAAAGGATGCCAGGCAAATGAAGAGAAAAAATGCGTTCCCTCAGACATACAAAAGATTCACCAGGAGGGATTTTTTAAAAGGAGCTGGGGGGATTACCCTTGGCATCGGTCTATATCCTCCTATAAATAATCTTCATCTTCAGCAGAAGGAAGAAAAGACCCTGACTAAATCGGTGGTCGGTTTAGCCAGGGGGGAAAGTATAAGGGAGTCGGTGCAGCGAGCGGTAGCTCTTTCCGGGGGTATGGGATTCATCCAAGCAGGAGATACTGTTCTGGTAAAACCGAATGTGAATACCGCCGACCCCTATCCCGGAACCAGCAACCCCTCGGTAGTCCACGAAGTGGTGAAGATGGTATGGGAACAAGACCCCGCCAGGGTGATTGTGGCCGACCGCTCCAGCATGGGAGTCCCCTATGACACTATGGATGCCATGAAGAAGCTTGGGCTCTACGATGCTGCCAAAGACGCCAAAGCAGAGGTGATGAGCTTTGATTACGATAAATGGATATTGACAAATCCTCCAGCGGCTGACCATTGGAAAGAGAACCACGGCTTCCACATACCGGCTCTCCTCGGCAAAGTGGATAAGATAATCGCTATTCCGGTTATTAAAACACACGGCATAGCCTTCTTTACCATGTCCCTTAAAATCTTTATCGGGCTTATCCACTTAAACGACCGTTACCTCATGCATGGTAAACATACCAGCTATCGCGCCATTGCTCGTGCCAGAGCCTTAGGGGAGGAGCCTCCAAAAGACCTCCCCGACACTTATCCCATATTCGCCAGAATGATTGTGGAAACAGGGCTGTCAATTAATCCCTCGCTGATAGTGATGGATGGAACAAAAGCCTTCGTTTCCGGCGGACCAGCCCGAGGAGATGAGGTTGAGCCTAATCTGATAGTCGCATCCCGAGACCGTATTGCCAACGATGTCACAGGCTTAGCAATCTTAAAGAAATATGGCACCGAGGAGCGCATTCAGCAGAAAAGCGTATGGGAGCAGGTTCAGATAAAACGGGCGGTTGAGCTGGGATTAGGAGCAAAAGAGCTCTCCCAGATTGAGCTCAAAGCCGAAGGGGTACCGGAGTTGGAGGAGATAAAGGCTCAGATGGTATAACAATTAAACAGACAAAGCATAGCGCAGTTCACAGAAAAACTATGCTGGAAAAGGAGGATTGATAAGGAAATGCCTCAAGGAGTTTTGGTTTTTGCCGAACTGAGGGAAGGGATAGTAAAGAAAGCCTCGCTTGAAGCGACCTCCGAAGGCTATCGTATAGCTAAGCAGTTGGGGGAGGAGCTGAGTGTGCTCCTTATAGGGTCCTCCATAAAACAGCTGCCATCCAAGCTGTTTCCTTACGGTGCCTGTAAAGTCCATCTTGCTGACCACCCTTTATTAGAGCAATACTCTTCCGAAGGATACAGCGAAATCGCTTATAATTTAATAAAAGATAAAGATCCGTCTATTGTTCTCTTCCCGGCTACCGCCATGGGCAGGGATATTGCCCCCCGCCTGGCGGCAAGGTTGAAGGTGGGCTTAGCCAGCGATTGCACCGCTTTGCAGTTGGACGAAGAGAAGCGGCTGGAATGCCGACGCCCAGTCTACAGCGGGAAAGCCTTTGCGTTGGTCAACCTCACCTCCACACCTCAAATGGCAACCTTGCGACCCAATATCTTCAACGCCGAGGAATTGAAAGAGCCCCCCAAAGGGGAGGTTATAGAGCTTTCAGTGGAATTGAAACCCGAAAGTATCCGGGCGAAGGTCATTGATTTGATAAAACCGGAACAGGAGGTTCCCGACCTGTCAGAAGCCATTGTTATCGTCTCAGGCGGGAGAGGTATGAAGAATGGCGAAAACTTCGAGCTTCTGGAATCCTTAGCATCAACTCTTCAGGGGGCAGTAGGTGCTTCACGGGCGGCGGTTGATGCCGGCTGGGTGGACCATCAAATCCAGGTGGGACAGACGGGAAAGGTGGTCTCCCCTCAGCTTTACATTGCCTGTGGAATATCCGGTGCTATTCAGCACCTGGCGGGTATGTCTTCCTCAAAATATATTATCGCCATTAATAAAGACCCTGAAGCCCCTGTCTTCAAGGTGGCAGATTTCGGAATTGTAGGAGACCTGTTCGAGGTGATACCCTGTCTTACCGAAGCCCTTCAGAAGCTCAGCAAGGCATAGCAGTTAATCCCCATATTTTCAGAGATGGTGAAGGAGAAAGAGAGTCTTAATCCTTCACAACGATATTGCTATCCTTGAGGAGAGTTCCCATCACCCTTTTAAGAGCGAAGAGGGAGATGTTGTAATCGACAATAACCCTCCTCTCATTACTCATCGCCGTTGCCAAATCGGTCTGCAATCTCAGAACTTGAAAGTTGGTGGAAGTCCCTACGGCAAACTTCTTCTGCTCAGCCTCCAGCTGTTTCTCCGCCAGCTCTCTCGCCTTTCGAGTAGCTTCCACCCTCTTTATATTAGTCTCCACTGCCCTGACCGCCTGGCGCACTTCCAGGATGATGCTCAGCTCCAGATTTTTAAGTCGTGCCTCCTCTTGAGTCAGCTCTACTTTCGAGCGGGCATGGGCACTTTCCGCCGCCCGGTTCTGGATGGGAAGGGAGATATTAAATCCGATATTCCAATCGCGATAGTCAAGGCTAAAAACATCCTTCATCGCACCTCCAAGCCCCCCTTCAATAACACCAAGAAGCTTCGGTTCTTGTTCAAAACTGCGGCCTTTTTCATAAATTAGATATAACCCATCCAATCCATTCGCAGCAAAAGAGGCTACCAAATCAACAGCCGGGCGCATCTGATTCTTAGTGTACCTGATACTCAGTTCCTTACTACTGATGGCGATCTTTTGCCTATCGTAATCAGGTCGGTTCTGGAAGGCGGTTTCAATACACTCTTGCAAGTTGAAACTCTGCAGCTCAAATGGGGGTTTGTCAGTGGGGATTATTTCCACCTCCCAGGAATCAAGGTCAATGGTGGGGTCGATGGCCATTTTCAACTGGTCCTGAGCATCCCTGATGGCGCTCTCTCCTACAATTATCCCCTCTTCCCTGCTGGCTACCGCTGCCTCTGCCTGAGTTATCTCAATGGGTGCCATAGTTCCTACCTCTACTTTGGTGCGATTCATATCCAGTTGGTCCTGGGCTAATTTCAAAGACTGTCGGTTGACCTCCAGGTCTTGAATCCTGAACACCAGCTCCCAGTAGAGCCGCTGAACCTCTGCCAGAATAGTCATCAATTGCGCTCTGAACTGCTTATCAGACATCTCGCTGTTATTCTGAGCTATGGATATGTTATATTTGGTGTTTTCTACGCCGAAATTTTTCCACAGAGGCTGGGTGAATTGAAGACTCAGCACCGGTCTATGGTAAGGGTTATAGTTGGTGAAGGGGCTATTAGAGGAGCGGCGAACCTCCGTGTAGGACACCTGGAAGTTTCCACCGGTGACCAGATTCTTCGTTATCCCTCCCCGAAGGGAGTAATTGTCGCTAGTATTTATATCCTGGGCTGAAAACACGTCCCAGGGCTCGCTACTGCTCTTCTGATAAGAGGTGCTTAGGGTGGACTGATAGTCGAAATAGCCCATCGACTCCCCTACCCTCTCGTCGGCTATCCGGGTGTTGTAGCGTTCTATCTGTATATTGAGGTTCCTCTCCATGGCCATCTCCAGAGCATCACGAAGGGAGAAGTACAACTTCTTCACCTCTTGTAGAGAGCCGGCAGAGTAAGGATAACCATCGTCCTTTCCCACTGCACTGCTCCCCTTTACGGGAAGAGCAGAAAAAGCAAGAAATAGCATGAGGAGCATCAGAAGAAGACCCTTGGAATAGGGACAATCCCTTCTTCCCTTTTTTTGGAAAAGTTCATTTAAGTTATGCATCGGATACCTCCTGTAATGGTTGAATGTTTCATCTTCTTTTATTTACGAAAAGGACCCTCTATTTGTTTCCATTATAAGCGATAGCAACCCTTTTATCATCAAACTTGGCTTGCAAAATTTAAGCTGATTTCCCCATTGCAAGACCCCGAAGTCTAAGAATCATCGGAAAGAGTTTATACCTCTCCTCTCTCTATTACAACCCTATTTATCGCTTGAAATGGATATAAAGGCGCAGTTTACTCGTATCTTAAAGCATCTATGGGATTCAATTTGGAAGCTTTGCGGGCAGGATAAAAGCCAAAGAATACTCCCACAGCAGCGCTGAACACGAAAGCCAGTCCTATAGAGGCTACTGACACCATGGTTGGCCAGCCAGCAATGGAGGAGATAACCCTGGAACCGATAATCCCGGCGATAATTCCTATCAACCCTCCAGTCAAGCTGAGGACAACCGCCTCTACCAGAAACTGCATGAGTATATCCCTCTCCCGGGCACCTACTGACAGTCTTATTCCTATCTCCCGAATCCTTTCCGTCACCGACACGAGCATAATGTTCATAATCCCGATGCCACCCACCAGGAGGGAGACAGAAGCGATGCCTGCCAGGAGTATGGTCATAGTCCCGGCGGTCTCGGTAACCGCCTCCTGTATATCCGCCATATTCCTGATGCTGAAATCGTCTTCCTCGTAATCTGCCAGGTTGTGCCTCCGACGCAGCAGCTCTCTGATCTCCTGCTCGGCATTGCTCATACTTTCGGCACTTACGGCTGAAACGACTATACTATTTATGTGTTGAATCCCTAATAGCCTTTTCTGAGCCGTGGTATACGGAACCAGTATCACATCATCCTGGTCGTACCAGCCCCCTGCCTGACCCCTCTCTCCCAGAACACCAAGCACAGTGAAAGGAATCTGCCTTATTCTGATAATCTCCCCAATGGGGCTGACATCGCTGAATAGGTTCTCCACCACCGTCTTTCCCAAAACGCAGAACTTAGCCGCTCCCTTGATGTCCCCCCTTCGGAAGAAAATTCCCGCGTCCATCTTCCAGCCCCTGATGGCGAGAATATCTGCACCGGTACCCGAGATGGAGGGATTCCAGTTCTTATTCTTGTATACTACTTGAGCACGGGTGTTCACCTCCGGGGAGATCATTTCAACGGAGGGGCACTCCTCTACGATAGCTTCGGCATCCTCTGGCTTCAGAGTGGTTCTACTCCCCCACCCTCCATGGACACCGTGCCGGAAGGAGCTTCCCGGGCGGACGAATAAAAGGTTGCTTCCCAGCTGGGATATTCTCTCTTGAACGGAGACCTTAGCTCCCTGCCCTATGCTCACCATAGCCACCACTGCCAGCACCCCTACAATAATCCCCAGCATGGTCAGAAAGGAGCGCATCTTATTCTTATTCAATGCTTTCAGAGCTACTTGCACCGTCTTCAGAAGGTTCATAGGACAATCTCCATCCTTTCAGTTAATATGGTTATTCAATCTTTAATAATTTCCCTTTTTACTATCTCCCCATCTCTGAACAAAATCATCTTTTTAGCAAACTTGGAAATCTCCAGGTCGTGAGTTACCAGGATTATGGTGATTTTTTTCTCATTGTTCAATTTTTCGAAAATCTCCATAATCTCCGCACCGCTTTGGCTATCCACATTTCCGGTCGGCTCGTCAGCCAGAATTATGGAGGGGTTATTCACCAATGCCCGAGCAATAGCCACCCGTTGCTGCTCTCCGCCGGAAAGCTGGTGAGTATAATGCATCTTCCTGCCCGCAAGCCCGACCAGCGCCAGGGATTCTTCTGCTAACCTATTCCTCTTCTTGGTGGGGACATTGGAGTAAAGCAGAGGCAGCTCTACATTCTCCATAGCGGTAGTCCGCGGAAGGAGATTGAACATTTGAAAAACAAAACCAATCTTCTTATTACGGATATAAGCGAGCTGTTTTTTATCGAGCTTTGATACCTCGGTTCCCTCCAACAGGTATTGCCCCGAGGTCGGTCTATCCAGACAGCCAATGATATTCATAAGAGTAGATTTTCCCGAGCCGGATGGACCCATTATAGCAAGGAAATCCCCACCCTTGACCTCGAAGGACACACCCCGTAGAGCAACAACTTTAACCTCCCCAAGATGATAGATTTTGGTTAAACTCTCAACCCTGATCAGCTCACTATTCACTCTGTTGTCCATTTCACCCTCTCCAAAGCAGACCTATGTTGGTACTAAGGACCTCGCCGCAGTCCGAAAGGCATAAAGCCACCGCGTCTACCCTCCCTTGAAGTGGTGGTGGAACCGCCTTCCATTCCGGTAATCAACAGTTGCCCCTCCTTCAAATCCCCCCGGCGTACTTCGGTGTAGTTGTAATCACTTATTCCCGGCAAGAAGAATATGGGGACCAGCTCGTTCTTCTCATTCAGGGTCCACACCCTGGAGCCGCTCTCCCTTAAAGCCATCCTCGCTCTTCTGGCTTCTTCTCCTCCTCTTTCTGGCATCTCTCGCATAGCTTCTTCTCCTCCTCCTTCTGACCTCTCTCCCATCATCCTTTCATGGAGGGAAGCCAACTGTTCAGGAGATAAAGGAGGGTTAAAGCTCACAGCCCGGTTGGGTACTATGAGAACACCCTTACTCTCGGCAACGATGATGGTGACTGTGGCTGTCATTCCGGGCTTTAGCTTCATCTCTGGGTTTTCTACCTCTATGATGGTATCATAGGTTATCACATTTTGCACTTCCACCGGCGAGAACCTCACCTGGGTAACTTTGCCATAAAAGGTATCATCGGGGAAAGCATCCACAGTAAATTTAGACCGCTGACCCTCTTTCACCTTGCCGATGTCTGCCTCGTCTACACTGCAGTTAACTTGCATCTCCCTCAAATCGTTGGCAATGACAAAGAGAACCGGAGCCTGAAAGCTGGCCGCCACCGTCTGCCCCACATTGACATTACGGGAGATCACTATGCCATCAATAGGGGAGGATATAACCGTATGCTCCAAATCTACCTGGATGGTATCGAGCTGGGCTTGAGCTTGCTCCAGTCGAGCCTGGTTGGCTTTCACATCTGCCTGGGAGGAAAGGTAGAGCTCCTCCGCTTTCTCCCGCTCTTCGGGTGAGACCAATCCCCTCTGGAAAAGCTCCTCATTCCGCTCCAGACTCTTCTTGGCATTACTCTCGTTAATCTGAGATTTCTCCAGCGCTGCTACAGCACTCCGGTAATTGGCTTCGTTCTGCTTTACCCGGGTGAGAAATAACGACTGCTCCAGCTCAGCAATAACCTGACCTTCTTTAACCCGGGAATTGAAATCGGCATACAGCTTGGCAATCCTTCCCGAGACCTGGCTGCCAACCTCTACCGTGTTGATGGCATTCAGGCTCCCGGTGGCTACCACTGTCGCCTGAATATCACCCCTGACCACAGGCTCTGTCCTGTATTTGATAGAGGAAGAACCTCTATTGTTTAGCAGAGTATATCCTACCGCAATAGCCGCAACAAGAAGGGGTAAGATAATAAGTAGTGAAAGGGTCTTCTTTCTCATCTGTCCACTCCTGACTCGTTAAAATTTGCACTTATCATTTTACTATTATTAGACCATCAATAACACCAAAAAGTTAAATAAGAGAGACAAAATTTGATGAATAAGATCCCCTTTTTAAGAGTCAATCAACAAAAGCATCTGCCATAATCCCCTTTGAGGAACCATCCGCCTCTTATTTTATCAAAGAAAGGATATTTTGTCTCTATGAATAATCAAACAACAGCTCCCAACTATTAGATATCCTTTCGACAGATGGGGATAAAAATCTTGACTTTTAGCGTGGTTCTGCTATTCTAAATTAAATAATATGTTAAATGTAGAGCAAATTCTGGATATTTTCAGAAGAACCGGAGCTTGGCAAGAGGGTCACTTTTTGTTAAGCTCAGGACTCCATAGTCCCTCATACTTGCAGTGTGCACTGGTATTACAATATCCTGATCTGGCAAGGCAATTGGGTGATGAGCTCGGCAGGCTCTCCAAAAATGTGGAGGCAACCTGTGTAGTCTCCCCTGCTGTGGGCGGGATTATTATCGGCTACGAGGTAGCCCGCTTTCTGGGCATCAGAGCCCTCTTCTGCGAGAGGGAGCAAGGGGTAATGACACTGCGGCGGGGTTTTATGGTCACACCTCACGACAGAGTGCTAATAATCGAGGATGTTCTCACTACTGGCAAATCCACCCGCGAAGTAATCCAAGTAATGCGGCAGCACGGTGCAACTGTAGCCGGAATAGGCGCCATAATCAACAGGGGGGTGACCGAGATAGAACAAAGGCTTCCTTGTTTCGGCTTAGCCACAATCAAAATCCCTACTTACCCTCACGACCAGTGCCCCCTTTGCCGGGATAACAAGATACCCTTTATCAAACCGGGCAGCCGTTGAAACCAGCAGCGAAATATCTCTGCCAGGGAAATCTTGATTATTTCCTCCTGAAGCGTTATAATTAATTTAAAATATCTTTAAAAAGGGGGTTATCTATGAAAAAAATAATAGCGTTAATTATAACCTTTCTGGTAATTATCGGAGGAGCCATTTTAATAGTGATGCTCCTCCGAGGAACATCAGTGGAAAGAATTGAGAAGCTCTTCCCTGAAACCTCTCTCGCCTACTTTTCCCTCTCGAACGTCTCCCAGGCTAAAGAGGATATAAAAGAAACTAAGCTCTGGCAGGCTTTACAGGAAACAGAGCTTCTTCCCCAGCTAAGAAAGCTCTGGGGGCAAAAGTTGGGAGAGTTCGCCCAGAAAAGCGGGATTAACATAAACTAAATAATCCCCTTTTTTAACCGAGGGGCAGCCATAGCCTTTATCTCCTTCAATTCAACCGAAAGAAAATCCCCCGGGATTGTGGTAGCAGCTGATGTGGCTGACACTAAAAGAACTCTGAATAAATACCTGAAAGATACCCTCACCCCTCAGCTCAAAGAAAAAGGGCTCCTTAATGGTGAGGCTGAGCATAAAGGGATTAAATACCATTATTGGGAGTCAACTTCGGGAGAAAAACTATGCTATGGGTTCCTTAAGAGCATCTTCGTGGTTTCTATTACCGGCGAGAAGACCTTCAATGCTGTTATAGACACTTATAAAAGGGAGAATAGCTCTCTGCGGAAGAACCGATCCTTTAAGCGTATCAAGCGGCTGCTGGGCTATAAGACGGGTTCTCTCGGTTACCTTAATTTTAAGCTATTTCTTGAGCAGAGTTCACTCCCCTTCTTATTAAGCGCAGCCCCAAAGGGGGAACTCCTGAAACTTAGTGGCATCACCTCCCTGGAAGGCATCGGCTATTACTCCTTTGTTGAAAAGGAAGGTTTCAAAGAACGGCTCTTCATGGCGACTGAAAAGCATCCCAAGGGTCTGCTAAAAATAGTGTTGAGCCACCCGCCCCGGAGGATGCATTCCCCTGCTTATATCCCCAGAAGAATAAAAAACCTTACCATCTTCACCTTTGAAGACCCTCCCGATTTATGGGAGGAGATAGATGACCTCCTTTCCACTACCCTTGCCAAGAAGAGCTACCAGCGGTTCAAAGAGGTACTCAGTGCAGCGGAGAAGGGGCTGAACTTTAGTTTGCAGGAAGACCTCTTAGAGTGCCTGGGAAATGAGTTAGCCATGGGAACTGACATAACCACCCTCCTCCCTCTCTCTGGGAAACTGACCCCTCAGACCATTCTAGCGAGGCTCCCTCTTATCCTTCTTTTTAAAGTGGAGAATCAGAAGAGACTTTCCCGCACTATGGATAGGGCATTATCCCTGGCGACCTTAACTCTGAATGCATTATCCAAAGAGGAGATGTATGGAGACCATGCTTTAAAGTATATGGAGCTTGAGCTGGCGGATAAGAAGATAAGCCCAGGCTTCGCCTTTGTGGGGGACTTCCTGGTCATAGGAAACGATAGGTCGGTAGTCAGAGAGGCGATTGATGCTTATGACAGAGGGGAGGGTATCGATTCGGCACCGGACTTCTCTTTGGTGCGAAAAAACCTATTTCGTTCGGCCACCTGGTTTAGTTACTCGGACACCAAGGAAATCTTCAAAGCTGTTATCCCTCATCTCCCCACGGGCACTGGGGAGAATGAGTTCGATTGGCAGGCGGAGCTGACCAAGGCAGCAGAGCGGCTCTTCGGAACAGGGATAGTAGCTGTCCCCACCAGACAGGGCATACGATTGCAGGCTTATTCCTCGGTGGGTCTTTCTGCCTCGAGGCTTATTATTGCTGCGCCTTTGAGCAAAAGGCTCCCCCTCAAATTCTTTCCCGTTTTCCCTAAAGCAAAATCCGAGCCTTCGGCATCCCCCAGGCAGTAGCAACTCCTACTGACCCTGCTCCTTATCTCCTCAGGAATCCCTTTTCCAGGTCTCTCTGGCTGAGGCGAAGAATTATCGGTCTTCCATGGGGGCAAGTCATCGGTAAGGTGGTCTTAAATAGGTCTGCCACTAAATATCTCATCTTCTCCACAGAGAGTGGGTGATTAGCTTTTATAGCCGCATGGCAGGCTAAAGAGATTATCATCTTCTGGTATACATCCTCCACCTTTTTAGCCTTAAGCTCCTTTTCCAGCTCGTCGACCATATCAACAAAGAGGGTCTCTATCTGGCAGTTAGCCAAAAGGGAGGGGATCTCTTTTATTATATAAGCCCTGTCGCCGAAATTTTCTATCCCGAAGCCGAGTTCTCGAATGAGGGTGAAGTGCTCGTCTATTATCAAGCTCTGAGAGGAGCTGACCTCAAGCACAACGGGAATTAGCAGAGCCTGACGCGCTAACTGCCGGTTGGTGAAGCCTTTCCACAGCTTCTCATACAAAACCCGCTCATGAGCAGCGTGCTGGTCGATTATCAGAATCCCCTCCTGGTCCATGCCGACAATATAGCTATTCTGATACTGCCCCAGTACTGCCACCTCGGGGGCTACTTCTTCTGATTTAGTCTCCTCCTCTGGCAGACTGAGCCTCGGAGTGGAGATAGGGGGCAGAACTTCCTCTGGCGAGACCTCCATCTCCCCCTGGGCTAACCTTTCCTTCTCTATTTTGAGGGGCTGCTGCTGGAAGCTAACCTTTTTGAGAGTTCCCTCGGTGGCCTTAAACCCCGCCAGAGGCTTCTCTTTGACAATGGTATCCATCAGAACATCTCTGACCCTATCATGTATAAAACGGGGTTGCCGGAATCTAACCTCCAGCTTTGAGGGATGGACATTGACATCCACCAACTCGGAAGGAAGAGTTATAAAAAGAAGCACCACCGGATACCTATCTCGCGGAAGCATGGTATGATAGGCCTCCCGAATGGCACGATTAAGTAGTCTATCCTTCACTAACCGCTGGTTGACATAGGTAAGAAGCATGTCGGCTGAAGAGCGATAATAACCTGGGCGAGAGAGGTAACCAGAAAGACCCAGCCCTTCCTTTTCATATTCAAAGGGGACGAGGTTTTCCATCAGGTTCTTACCGTACAACTGATATATCCTCTGACTGTAATGGGCAACAGGGGGTGCCGATATAAGCTCTTTATCGTAGTGGTGGAGGGAAAAGTAAATCTTAGAATAGGATATGGCATAATGGGCGACCAGCTCGACTATGCGGCTCAGTTCGTAGCGAGTAGACCGGAGAAACTTGCGCCGGGCGGGCGTGTTAAAGAAAATGTTTCTTGCCTCCACCGAAGTCCCGCGATGTATCCCGGCCTGGGATACTCCCCTGAGCACTCCCCCATTTATGCGCACCTGGGTTCCGTAGAGGGAGCTCTCATCCCTTGATTTCAGAGTGAGACGGGTGACAGCGGCTATACTGGCAAAAGCTTCCCCGCGGAATCCCAGGGTTTGCACTTCGTTTAGGTCTCTCAGAGTGCTAATCTTGCTGGTGGAATGGCGCTCAAAACATAGCAGAACATCATCACTGTCCATTCCTTTCCCATTGTCGACCACCCGAATGAGTCTCTTCCCTCCTTCTTCAACAAAGATGCGTATCTCGCTTGCGGCGGCATCGATGGAATTCTCCATTAGCTCCTTTACGATAGAAGTCGGGTGTTCCACTACTTCGCCGGCGGCAATCCTGTTGGCTATATTTTCGGGCAAAATTTTAATCTTGCCCATCCTCTTTTTCCCTTAACATTATGGGATTGTGTCCTTTTCTGCGATATAGAAAAGTTTTTAGGGAATGGTTAGCGGCTCTGATAGGTTTTCTTAAGAGCGTTGAAGTCCCAACCATTCCGGAATATCCATCCCCACCATTTTCTGGAACTTTTCTGAGAAGGAGGGTAAATTCCCCACTTTTTCGTCTAAGAGTATTTTCACCACTCGAAGAGCAGGTATAAACATCTCCGACAGCCCAATGCTCTCCTCCCCTTTGGCTACCTGTCTGCACCAATCGTCGAAAGACTCAAGGCTAATCCCCTTTATCACCACCCCGCTTTGGTCAAGAGAGAGGAGAACACCCCATATTTGCTCTCTTGGCTCCTTGAGGTAAGCAACTACGAGAGAGTTCTTCTCTATCATTTTGCCTTCCTTTCACCTCTCCACAATTATAGCTGCACCCTGCCCACCACCAACGCACAAGCCAGCGAGCCCTCGCCGGACTCCTTTTTCTTTCATGGCATACAAAAGGGTGGTCAGGATTCGGGCACCGGATGCACCGATTGGATGCCCCAGAGCTATGGCTCCGCCTTTTAGGTTCACCTTGGAGGGGTCAATCTTCAGCTCCCTTAATACCTGAATTGACTGAACCGCAAAGGCTTCGTTAAGCTCAAAGATATCTATATCTTCGATTTTAAGATTGGCCTTACTGAGGGCTTTTCTTACTGCCGGGATGGGACCAAGTCCCATTATCCCCGGCTCCAGAGCAGCCACAGCATAAGAGACCACCGAAGCCAAGGGAGTAAGACCCCTATTTTTTGCCAAATCCTCATTCATTATTACTACTGCGGCTGCACCGTCGTTTATCCCCGACGCATTACCGGCGGTGACTGTTCCACCTTCCTTGAAAGCGGGCTTCAAGCGGCTAAGTTTCTCCACTGTGATTCCGAAGCGGGGAAACTCATCAGTATCAAAGATAATGGGCTCTCCCTTTCTCTGAGGAACAGGCACAGGGATTATTTCTTCCTTGAATTTTCCCTCCTTAATAGCCTGTTCCGCTTTCTGCTGCGAGCCAGCGGCAAAATCATCCTGCTCCCCCCTGGATATGCTATAGCGCTCGGCAATGTTCTCCGCGGTGAGACCCATATGAACCTTCTCTAAAGCACACCAGATTCCATCGTGAATCATAGAATCGACCACCTTGGCATCTCCCATCCGATATCCCCACCGAGCTTTGTAGAGAAGGAAGGGAGCCTGGCTCATGCTCTCCATCCCCCCGGCTATTATTATCTCAGCATCCTGACATTTTATAGCCTGAACCGCCAGCATGACCGATTTCAGTCCCGAGGCGCATACCTTGTTCACCGTATGTGAGGGGACATTGAAAGGGATACTCGCTTTGACGGCTGCCTGTCGGGCGGGATTCTGCCCCAAGCCTCCCTGCAGGATATTCCCCATAATCACCTCATCCACCTCCTGGGGCTGTATTCCGCTGCGATTCAAAGCCTCTTTGATAACAATTGCCCCCAGGTCTATTGGTGAGACATTCTTTAGAGCTCCCCCGAAACTCCCAATAGGGGTTCGCACCGCACTGGTTATCACTACCTTACCCATAATAACATTCTCCTCTAAAATAAAGATCTTAGATAATTCATTACGATTAAGCTACTTAAAAAGTACCCTTACCTGTCAATTTCCTATTATCCATCCCAGCAGAGGGAATTTTTTATATATTACCACAAAATCTTCCTGTTTTCATCTATTTCCCCCTCCTTAAGCCTGACAATCTCCTCACTAAATAACCTATTGATGAACTGCTCACCCTTAAAGTATAATAGACTCGTCTGGCATGAGGGGAATATTTTGATGTTTTCTTTTAAATGACTAATCAGGATGGAAAGGAACTTGCCCTTTTCTATCCGACTTCAAGGCAAGGAGGGAGTACAATCTCTATCAGATTACGCAAATGTAAATATCTCATCCTTTTAATTCCGCTTCTTTTTGGGCATGGAAATCTGACGGGTGAATGGGTGGCTGCATGCGAAGGGAATAATAGCAGTACACATTCTCTCTATTATACATTAGTGGCAGATGATAACCTGTATATTTCCCCCTCATTCTTAGACCACGCCACCTCGGTTGACAGAAGTGAAAGGCGAGGTCCACCTTTTCTCCTTTACAAATCGTCGGCAATCTCGCAGAGGAGAGAGCGGGCAATTATGTGGGGTATCATCCTGGGGCTGCTATTGGGAGCAGTCTTCCTCTGCCTGTTTGGCTGGTTTATCCTGAAAATGACAAAATTTGGAAAAAAGTAAATTCCTTGTTGATAATCCGCAATTTCAGTGTTTAGTGGGCTTAAATATCTATCTCTTCTCTCCTGCTAAGAAGTGAGTTAAATCTTCTGAATGAGGTCAATATAGGTATTGCTGCCTGCTCTGGCATGGTTAGGAAGAAAAAGCCTTAAGATGGGAAATAAAAAACGGGGGGCTCTTATCGCCCCCCTCTTTAAGAACTTGGCTTAGGTACTTTTATTCCTGCAAGCCTACGCCGAGGTCATTGTAATTGAGAATGGCGTTGAACACAAACATATAGTTCCCTCTGCTCAGATCTCGCCAGAACGGATTGAAAGTGAACAATACCATGTGTCCTTTGCCTACAGGCACATCCACTATTGCTGCCTTCCCTTTTATCTCCCCTGGGCTTTTCACTATCCCGCTCAGGCATACCTCACCTTCGCTGGCATATTTAACCACCACGAACTTCTCCGCTTCGGAAGAGATGCGCAGAAGCGGACCTGAATGACTGCGATAGAGGGGAATCTCCTTATCAAAGCCATAGACAATGGGATGCTTGCAGTTGGCAACCTCAGCCTTGAGCAGAGAGCCGGGATTGTAAAAATCGCGGCTGGTATCGAAGATACTAATTCCCCTTACCATACCATAATCTACCGGCACCCTCACAGGATTTTGCAGAGCGATTAATAGACCGCCCTCCTCTACGAACTTCTGAAGTTTGGTCACACCCTCTATTCCCATACCGCCAGTAATATCTTCGCTGGAATCGGGAGTTCCCAGGTGTTTGAATTCCTTGCTTTTCACAAAAGCTAAAGAACCTCTAAACTCAGGGTCCATCCCATTCACAATATCAGCCCCTCGTCTTCCACCGCAATTGCTAAAGACGATGACATCGTATTTAGCTTTGAGGTTACCTTTTTTGAGATGGTCCTTGTGTATCATGGCATAGGGAATACCCAGTTGGTCGAAAGCAAACCGCACCCAGCCATCGTTCTGGGTGCTGGACCAAGTGTGATAGATAGCTATGCGGGGAATGTCCAGCTCATGGGTTTTGACCTCAGGAAGGCTGGCACAGCTCACTATCTCCAGACTCAGCTCCTGAGCGACAGTTTGGACAACCTTGTGCAGCTTGGCAGAAGCTCCTGAGACAGGGATTATCATGGAGCCGGCATCAAAGTCTTTGTCCTCTACCTCAAAGGGAGCTTCCGCTGCCAGGGCTTTGAAGTCTTTGAGCTTAATGCGGGCGCTGAGCAAATTGTTAATGGTGCCATTATTGATGATATAAGCTGCAGCTGCTTCCCCTCCGACTATCTCCCCTTTCGCTTTCACCGGCTTGTTAACGGGAACCACCGGGGCGTCAAAAATAGCTTTGTCTTTTATCTCTACTGTTTTTATATCCATGTGAAGCCCGAGAGTCCATCCGGTATCATCATAGGCGCGAGGGGCATCCTGCGGGTACTTCTGTATCCCCAGAAGGTTAACCACAAGACTGCGATACGGCTGATCCATCCTGACCACATAGGAACCTGCAGGGAAGCTCCCCTCTTCGACGCCTATCGGAGCTGTGGCTTGATGCACCTCAATCCTCTGTCTTAAAAGGAGATTGACCAGGTAGGCAGTATCTACCGGGTCTTTCTGTCCCGCAGGAATAACGAAAGCATAAGGAGATTCATTTTTCCCCAGCTTATAGGCCTCTGACCCTCTTCTCCAGAAATTCCGCAGGAAATATTCCTTATTCGTTGCCACGAAGTAGAAGGCTTGCAGGTCTGCAGTCTGCTGGTAATTGATGTTGTTCCTGATAGACCAGAGAACCTTCTCATAGGGAGGAATGGGCATATACCACTGCTTGGAAGTCGGCCCGAATCGCCGTTCACCTAAATCGCGTTCTATGGTATTGCCAATGGAGTTGCCGAAGGTCTCGTAGAAGCGCCCCAGTGCATTATGATTGTTAGCTACTGAGAAGAGATAGTTGGGAGCCCACCCATCCCAGAAGCCGTGTGTCCAGACCCCGGGCATACCGAAGGAGGTGAGCCGGGTAACCTCCCACCAGGCTATCAGGTTCCACTCGGAGGTCGTGCTCGGATGATAGGTGGCATTATAGGGACCGGTCCCTGAAGAGACATAGAGAAATGGGATGGATTCGTGGTTGTCCTGAACAACAACAGGATGCCACTCAAAGTAATTATTGGCTTCGCTCTGGGTCTCGGGCTGGGAGATGCTGATCATATCACGGTTATTATCGTGGAGAGTATATCTTCCCCAATAAGGCACACGGGTGATTTTGCTGCTATCTGTGACATCTTTATTATATTTATAGAACCAATCCGTATGCTTATCGTGCCCATCAGGCTCCACTGATGGTGTAATCAGTACTATCATGCTGTCTCTGATCTTTTTCACAATGGGATTGTCATCAACAGCCAGGCGATAAGCCAACTCCATCGAGCACTCAGCAGCACCACTCTCACCGGAATGGAGATTACCGGTCAGCCAATAAATGGGCTTTGCCTGGGCAATGATAGCCTCTGCCTCTTGCTCTGTCTTCACCTGTCGGGGATCAGCCAGCTTAGCCATGAGGTCCTTGTATTTCTGCAGGTTCCTCATAGTCTCACTGTCCGCTATGGCTACCACGACCATCTCCCGCCCCTCAGAGGTCTTGCCTATGGGAAAGACCTCAACATTGGGTGATGCCTTGGCAAGGGCTTTCATATACTTAAGGATGTCCTCATAGTAAGTCAACTTTCCAGGAGCGCCAGCGATATAGCCTAAAACATCCTTGGGTGTGGGCACCCCTTCAACCCGTGGAAGATAGCTTGTCAGAGGGCTCAAAAATTCTGGCTTGGTAGTGGCCTCCTTGATTAAGCGGGTGTACTCCTCGTCCACAGCCTGGGCTGAGGGCTTGCTCTGGGATAATATTGGCAAGGAGAAGAAGAGCACGGTGAAGAGAACCAGCAGGGGGACAAACAATAATTTAGAAAAGATTGACTTAGAACGCATATTGCACCTCCCGTTTATTATAGTGTTACTGATTTTACTTTAAGCGGACAAGTTAATAGATTTCCCCACTTTTCTATTACCATACTTTGATTATTTGTGTCAATAAAATTTATTCAATGAGGACTAAAGATAATTGTATTTTTATATATTTATTAGACGACATACAAAAATATTGAATATTTTCTTATATTGTTAGCTTATAAACTAATAGTCTGTCTAAGTTCTCGCTTTACTTCTCGATATACCTGATTGAATTCAGGGAGTATTGACATCTGAGAAGAAAGACGTTTTCCCCAAAGTCTCTCTAAGCGTGCTTCTTTTCGCAGAAAACCCTCCTTAACATCATTTAATTTCTTGCCTCGAAATTCCAACTTCTGTTCAATTGCTTCGACTAACTCAGAAATATTCACGTATCGATTAGAGGTAAGATACCATATATCATAAAGGTCCCGGGGCTCGTTACGTGCCGGATCTAAAAGAGCAACTACTTTCCCGCAGCTATCTCAGCAAGGGAATAAACAAGAATAAGCGCATCCTCAGGCAAATCCTCATATTCATAATATTCCTTAAGAACTGGCCTGTTTTCAATTGGGAAAACAATTTGTTCCCGTATTGTAATATCCACCTTGACTTCCTTACCAGTACTGCCAGGTAGGGGACCTTCATATCCTAAGAAAAAGGTATAGCTGTTTTCATGAGTATATCGATCCTGATGACTAAAATATAGTTTGATACCTGATGCTTGTTGAGTCTGCTCAAAGATAATATTAAGATTCTTTTGGATATCTTCAAAGGGAAGTTCCTCTCCTAATGTAAAGTCAAGATCTTCTGAGAAACGATATTCAGGAATGTAGCATTTCTTAATGGCTGTGCCTCCTTTGAATAAAAGAATATCCTTAAGTGGATTGTGGGATAATTCTACTAAAAACCAGGAGATACAATAGTCACGCTCGAGGATTGTCTCTGGGATACGGCGACCACCTTTTTGGGCGAGTCGATTAGATAGCAATGAAAGATTTCGCTGGGGAATCATTGGCTATGTTCTTACCACAGATAGTAGTTCTTCATTAGAAACATTAAGCTGAAGTCTCCACTTCCGAAGAAATTTACCTTCAGTTGGTAAAAGGGGATCTAACCGCACATAGGTTTCTGTCAGATGCTGTCGAAGAATATCCAAATCATCAGAAGAAGCAATATTATAAAGTTCAAGAAGGTAACCAAGTCTACGGATAATAGCCCCTTTATTTAACTTTACTGCATATTTGATAAGCTGGTCTACTTTTATATCATGGCGGCGCATCCATAGTCCTTTAGCCACTTCTGTCAGACCACCACAATATTTTGGCTCCTTAAGGCCGTCGATGACTGTTCGCTCAAGATTGCTGACTCTTACTTTTTCCTGTTTCGTTACCCAGTGGTCACTCAAGCCAAAGAAAAATTTCTTCTGGCTGTGGATAAACCGAAATTCAGTGCCCAGTACATTAATAGGTCTCCGAGGCTTTAAAGTCGTTACATAGACAACTAATTGAGGTTGAGTTACCATTCCATGAATTTCCATAGCTGTGCCATAAGAAAGATAGTAACCCTTCCCACCTACAATTTCACGAGCTACAACGAGTTGATTTCCGGCGTACTCACGCTCTTTCCCCAGCTCAAATGGAACTAATATAAAAAGACCTGGTTTTAATCGTGAAACAACCCCTATTTCTATAAGCTTTTGGACAAAATTACTGGAGAGAAACTCGTTCAGATGGAGGATCTTCTGTACTTCCTTAAGTCGAAATATGGGTTTGTTTTGATCATACAGGCTGCTTACAAAATGAGCAGCCTGCGGCCACATGGATTTTAGTTTATTATATTTGTAACGCATTTTTAACCCTGAGCAGGGTTAATTTTGCATCAATAATATAATATTGTCAAGGGAAAATTATATTTAAACTGCATTTCGTGTCTTCACAAGACACTATTTGCATTCATATTCTAATAAATTAATTTATGTCGTTAGACGCTGTCTTTCAATTTGAAAAGGAAGCCCACATCCACAAAATTTTAGAGACGTTGTATATTCATTACTTAAATAGAGGAAGCAAATCTCCCCATAGAGACAAAAGAAACCAAGCTCAAGCAGCCCCAGCGCCCATAACCTTAAGGTGCGGGTCGTCTGGCAATAATTAAAAAAGACAAGCAATTACTACATTCCTTCCCATAGGCAAAATATGGTGTAGCCTTTATTTTTTAAATTGTTAGAGAGAATTGGGCCTTAGTTCCTCGGGTCACACTACTTTTCCATCCGCTGTTATTTTTTATTGACAATTATTTATTAATTATTTATTATTAAATCCCTGTTGCACGGCGGGATTTTTTTGTGGTAAGTAGTCTAAACGGAAACTCTCCCCGCAGAAATGATTGGTTATCTTTCTTGTGCCTGAACCAAGCTCTTCTTCCCCGTGGATGTCCAGTTGCCGCACAAAACTGAGCTGAAAGGGAGCTTTAGGGTGTCCAAAGAATGGCTAATGGGTAAACCTGAAAATAGATTCACTAAGGGTATCAATATATTATTAACAACTTTTACAACAAATGGGAGGCTGCCATGAGGAGGGTATTAACTTCAGGGATTTTTGTAGTGTTTTGTTTTTTAACTGTAGTCATTCTGGCGCAGGTTCCGCAGCTGCTGAACTATCAGGGGCGTCTGACCGATGATAAGGGGATACCGATTACCACTGCCACCACCCTGAGGTTCAGCCTCTATCAGGGAGGTGATGCCGCCACCCCGGGCAGCGGCACCCTGTGCTACCAGGAGGATGCCTCGGTCACCCCGGATGACAACGGGGTGTTCAGCCACCTCATCGGCTCGGGGACGGTCATCTACGGAGCGCTGGATGCCACCGTCTTTCAGACCGCCGACCCGGTCTATCTGGAGATAGCCATTGACCCTGCCGGTGCCAATGAGACCCTGCTGCCCCGCAAGCAGATAGTCACCGTGGGCTACAGCTACAAGTCAGAGCTGGCGGACGATGCCGATACCGTGGATGGTCAGGAGGCTTCGGCTTTCGCCCCGGTGGTGCATAACCACGACCCGGATTATGTCAACGAGGGGCAGGTTAACTCCGTTGATAGCTCCATGATTGTGAATGGGACCATTGTGGACGCTGATATTAATGCGGGGGCAAACATCTCTGCCTCCAAGATCAACACCACTGGTTTAGATGCCGACCTGCTGGATGGGAAAGATTCCGAAGATTTTGTGCATACCACAGGTGACGATATGACCGGAACCCTTAGTGTTGTCACTTCATCTTCACAAGCATTATATGGCACAACTACAAGCACCAGCGGCAGCACTTATGGGGTACATGGTAGAAGCGATAGCACCATGGGTAATGGCGTTTATGGGAGGGCCACCGCTACCAGCGGCGTAAATTATGGGGTACGTGGTATAAGCAATAGTCCCTGGGGCTATGGCGTTTATGGCTATGCCGCTGCCACCGAGGGCATCAATCATGGGGTTTATGGTTCAACCCCTAGCATCAGCACCAATGCAAGTGGCGTTTATGGGTATGCCACTGCCAACAGCGGCAAAAATCATGGGGTATATGGGAAAAGCAATAGCACCTTGGGGCGGGGCGTTTTTGGGACAGCTCCTAATTATGGCCTTTATGGGGAGGCTACTGCCACTACTGGCATCAGTTATGGGTTATATGGTGAAAGCGCTAGCACCGGCGGTCGGGGCGTTTATGGGTATGCCGATGCCACCAGCGGCACCACTTATGGGGTATATGGTATAAGCGACAGCAGCAGCAACTATGCAAGTGGCGTTTATGGCCAGAACACTGCCACCGGCGGCAACACTTGTGGGGTATGGGGTGCAAGCAATAGCACCAGCGGTACGGGAGTTGTGGGTCATGCCGCTGCCACCGAGGGCATCAATCATGGGGTTTATGGTAAAACTGATAGCCCCGAAGGTACGGGCGTTTATGGGATAGGGCCTAATTATGGCGTCTACGCGATGGCCTCTGCCACCAGCGGCGCCAATGTTGGAGTATATGGCATAACTAATAGCCCCAACGGTGCAGCCGTTTATGGGGTGGCGGCTGCTACCGGATCCGGCTCCAATTATGGGGTATATGGTGAAAGCAAAAGCAGTTACATTTTGAGTGCGGCCGTTTATGGGAAAGCTCCTACCATTGCCATTATGGGGCATTCCCTTGGTACCAGCATCTCCTCTATTGGAGTATATGGTGTAACTGACGACAGAGGCTTTGGTGTTTTTGGCGCTGGCGGAGCGGATGCATATGCTGGATATTTTGGTGGCAAGGTTCATGTAACCGGAGACTTTACCGTTGGAGGTGCTAAGACCTGCGTGCAGCCGATAGATAATGGCAAGAAGGTGCTCCTTTATGCCATGGAAAGCCCGGAGATATGGTTTGAGGACTTTGGCACAGGAAAGTTGGTCAACGGGCAGGCGGTGGTGCAGTTAGAGAGCGTCTTTACCCAGGCGGCGAATACCGAGATAGCCTACTTCGTCTTCCCTATCCCCAACGGAGACTGCCAGGGGCTCTATATCTCCCGCAAGGATAAGGTCTCCTTTGAGGTGCGGGAGCTGGGGGACGGCACCTCCAACATCAGCTTCGACTACCGCATCGTCGCCAAGCGAAGAGGGTATGAGGAGGTGAGGTTTGAGGAGTTCACCGAGCCTGAACAGCCACCCGCAGAACCAAATCTCCCCATAGAGAAAAAATAAGCCAGGCTCAACAAGCAGCCCCAGCGCCCATAACCTTAAAATTCCTGCTGCTTGATAATAAATAAGAATGTCAAAAAATTGCTTTTCTTCAATGGATTAGGAGGTACAAAATCCATTTATTAATATAGAGCTTAGCTGTCAGGCTTACATTTTTGAGTTTCTGTTATTTTTGCTTGACAATTATGTAATAATCAATTAAACTTTTTATTGACTGAGAGATGATATGTTGCTTGAGGAGGTAGTCTAACGGAAACTCTCCTAACAGAACTGATTTGTTATCCTTCTTGAGCCTGCACCAAGCTCTTTTTGCCGGTCGATGTACATTCACTACGCAAAACTGAGCTGAAAGGGAGGCTTAGGCTGCAAAGGGGGACTAACTCAGGAAACCTGAAAATCGATTCACTAAGGGTATACACATATTATTAACCATTTTTACAAATGGGAGGATAAAATGAAGAGGTTAATAGCTCTGGGAATTTTTGGGGTATTTTTGTTTTTCAGTTTAACCATTCTGGCGCAGGTGCCTCAGCTGCTGAACTATCAGGGGCGGCTGACCGATGATAAGGGAATACCGATTATTACCACTACCACAGTGAGACTCAGCCTCTACCAGGGAGGGGATGCCGCCACCCCGGGCAGCGGCACCCTGTGCTACCAGGAGGATGCCTCGGTCACCCCGGATGACAACGGGGTGTTCAGCCACCTCATCGGCTCGGGCACGGTCATCTCCGGCGCGCTGGATGCCACCGTGTTTCAGACCGCCAGCCCGGTCTTTCTGGAGATAGCCATTGACCCTGCGGGTGCCAATGAGACCCTGCTGCCCCGCAAGCAGATAGTCACCGTGGGCTACAGCTTCAAATCAGAGCTGGCAGATGATGCCGATACCGTGGATGGTCAGGATGCCTCGGCTTTTGCCCCGGTGGTGCACAATCACGACCCGGATTATGTCAACGAGGGGCAGGCTGATTCCGTCAATAGCTCCATGATAGTGAATGGGACCATTGTGGACGCTGATATTAATGCGGGGGCAAACATCGCTGGCTCCAAGATCGACCCCACTGGTTTAGATGCCGACCTGCTGGATGGAAAGGATTCCGAAGATTTTGTGCATACGGCAGGTGATAATATGACCGGAACCCTTAATGTGACTAGCCCCGCAGGCTATGCCGTTTATGGGTCAGCTCCTATACATGGCGTTTATGGGATTTCCACTAACACCACTGGCACCAATTGGGGAGTATGTGGTGAAGGCGTTAGCCCCGGCGCTTGGGGCGTTTTTGGGACAGCTCCTGTTTATGGCGTTTATGGGCTTGCCACTGCCACCAGCGGCACCAATTATGGGCTTTATGGAGAAAGCGCTAGCGCCAGCGGTCGGGGCGTTTATGGGACAGCTCCTTTTTACGGCGTTTATGGGGTTGCCTCTGCCACCACCGGCATCACTTTTGGGGTATATGGTACAACCGCGAGCAACAGCCACTTTGCAAGTGGCGTTTATGGGTATGCCACTGCCACCAACGGCGACAACTCTGGAGTATTTGGTGCAACCGAAAGCAATAGCGGTAGGGGCGTTTATGGCGTTGCCTGGGCCACCAACGGCATCACCTATGGTGTATATGGTGTAGCAAGAACTATGGATATGGGCTACGGCGTGTACGGTGAATCTCTTTATGGATATGGCGTTTATGGGCTGTCTAACAACATTGGCGTTTATGGTTTAACTTATGGTCAGTATGCTGTTTATGGGAAAAACAGTAATCCCTCCGGAGGGTATGCTGGCTATTTTGAGGGCAGGGTTCATGTAACCGGAGACTTAACCGTTGGAGGCAGTAAACCCTGCGTGCAGCCGATTGATAACGGCAAGAAGGTGCTGCTTTATGCCATGGAAAGCCCGGAGATATGGTTTGAGGACTTCGGCACCGCTCAACTGGTCAACGGGCAGGCGGTGGTGCAGTTAGAGAGCGTCTTTACCCAGGCGGCGAATACCGAGATAGCCTACTTCGTCTTCCCTATCCCCAACGGAGAATGCAATGGGTTATACATCTCTCGAAAGGATAACAACTCCTTTGAG
>NJBL01000013.1 GCA_005223145.1 bacterium (candidate division B38) B3_B38
CCCACCATTATTAAAGGGGTAAACGACCATCAGGTGGGTGACATCCTGAGATTAGCTCTGGAAAACATAGACACGGTGTCCGGCATCAGCTACCAGCCTGTGGCGTTTACCGGAAGGATAACCGAAAAGAAGAGAGAGGAGCAGCGTTACACCCTTTCTGACCTGGCTAAAGACCTTAGAGAGCAAACCGGGCTGTTCACCGACGACGACTGGTATCCCCTGTGCTGCACTGTCCCCTTCTCCCGCTTCTTCATGGCGGTGCGGGGATTCAACTCGGTATGCATCACCTGCCATCCTCACTGCTCCTTGGCCACCTACCTCTTCCTCAATAAGGATGACCCCTTCAACACCGCCAAACCGATCACCCAGTTTGTTGACATACCCAACATGCTCAAAGATTTGAACAAGCTGGCTGGAAAAGCCAGAAGGTCCCACTTCAAAGCCTTCTCCAAGATCAAAGCCTTTAATGCATTTCGTAAACACTACAAAAATGACCAAGCCCCCCGCGGACTCACATTCCCCAAATTTCTCGACCAGCTGGCTGGGATGATGGACAAGGATGTTGGCAGAGGGGGAGAGGAACCAAAATGGAGGTCCCTGATGGTTGGCGGGATGCACTTTATGGACCTTTATAACTACGATGTGGAGCGGGTGAAAAGGTGCGTCATCCATTACACGAGCCCCGATGGGAGCCTCTATCCCTTCTGCACTTACAATTCTGGACCCTACTTCAGGGAGAGGATAGAGAAGAAATTCTCCACACCCCTACCTGGTAAATAGAAAAAGGATTCCGCTCCTACAGGTCGAACCACCAAAGAGGAGGGAGTTCCCGATCTATGGGAAGAGGGGTGGGTTGTTTTGAGCTAATCCCTTGTCAAACTACTCCCTTTTTGATATACTAATCCAAAAGGTTAACTCTAAAAAGCTTTTATGGCCATGGTCCGTTTTGAAGACATTGTAGAGGAAATTCTCCGCTATAACCCCGAAGCCGACATCGATCTGCTTAGGCGAGCCTATATCTTCTCGGGCAAGGAGCATAGGGGGCAGGTGAGACTATCAGGAGAGCCCTACCTAAGTCATCCCTTGGCAGTGGCCAAGATCTTAGCCGAGACGCGCCTTGATGTCATCTCGGTGGCTGTTGGACTCCTCCACGATGTGATAGAAGATACCCTTACCACCCGGGAAGAGGTGGAGAGCTACTTTGGTGCCGATATTACTAACATTGTTGCCGGGGTGACCAAGATAAGCAAGATCCCCTTCACCTCGCAAGAAGAGATTCAAGCCGAGAACTTACGTAAAATGATATTGGCTATGGTCGACGACATCAGGGTAATTTTGGTAAAGATCGCCGACCGCCTCCACAATATGAGAACCCTCCACTTCCATATGCCCAAACAGCAGGAGCGCATAGCCCGCGAGACCCTCGACATCTATGTCCCCCTGGTTTACCGCCTCGGTATGGGAAAGATAAAAAGCGAGCTGGAATACCTCGCTTTCTGCCACCTCTATCCGGAGAGCTATCAGAGTCTGAAAAATAAGATTGAAAAAGAGAGAAAGGTAAGCCAGAGCTTCATCAAAAAGATAACTCGTATACTGGAAACCAACATGAGAAAGAACAAAATTTTTGCTAAAGTCGAGGGGAGGGTTAAGCACCTCTACAGCATCTACCAAAAGATGTTAAGACAGAAAATAAGCTTAGATGAAGTTTACGACTACATAGCCTTTAGAGTTATCACTAATTATAATGTAGCCGATTGCTACGCCGCCCTGGGAATCATTCACAACCTCTGGAGCCCTATTCCTGAAAGGTTTAAAGACTATATCGCTATGCCGAAACCAAACAAATATCAATCGCTTCATACCTCGGTCATCAGTAAGGATGGGAATGTATTTGAGATTCAGATCCGCACCAAAGAGATGCACAAAATATCCGAAGAGGGCATAGCCGCCCACTGGAAATATAAGGAGAAGAAGTCCACGCCCACTGCCGAGGACCAGGAGTTCCTCTGGCTGCGCCAGATGGTCGAATGGCAACAGGAAGTAAAAGACCCCCGGGAGTTCATGCACTCCCTCAAAGTCGACCTTTACCAAGATGAGGTGTATACTTTCACCCCCAAGGGGATGGTGAAATCCTTCCCCAGAGGCGCCACAGTAATCGACTTCGCTTACAGCATCCATACTGAGTTAGGACACCAATGCGTAGGGGCGAGGATCAACGGCAAGCTGATCCCCCTTAAAACCACCCTTAAAAATGGCGACATAGTAGAAATCATCACCTCCCCGGGGCACGGTCCCAGCCGTGATTGGCTTACCTTTGTGCAGACATCCCGGGCACGCAGCAAAATAAAGCAATGGCTTAACAGGAAAGAAAGAGAAAGAAGCATCGAACTTGGGAAGAAACTCTTAGAAAAGGAGCTTAAAAGATACCACCACAGCCTGAAAAAACTCCTCTCCAAAGGGGAGATACGGGAAGTTGCCTCCCAACTGGGCCACCCCCAGGAAAACGACCTCTTCTCCGCCCTGGGCTTCGGAAATCTATCCCCTCGCCAGGTCCTCTCTCGCCTCCTTCCACCGGAGGAACTGGAAAAGAAAGAAGCTCCCAAACCCCTTCATCCTCCTCTTATCAGAAGAAGATTGGTGGAAAAGAAGGTTCGGGTGAAAGGGCACGACGACCTTCTCACCTACTTCGCCCGATGCTGTAACCCTATCCCTGGGGAGAGTATAGTCGGCTATATCACGCGAAACCGGGGGATATCTATCCATTCTGCCGACTGCCCCAATCTGATGAACCTCCTCTATGATACCGCCAGGGTAATTGAAGTCGAATGGGAACTGGACAAAGACTACTCCTGCCCGGTGGAGGTCTCCATCTACCTGGAGGATAGACCCGGAATGCTGGCTAAAATCACCTCCGCCATTGCCACCCTGAAAACGAATATAAAGAATATCACCCAAAAGGAATTGGAGGGGAAGAAAGCTCTCGTACATCTATTGCTGGAAGTAAAAGATATAAACCATCTGAGGAAAATTGTAAGTTCGCTGCGAAGCATCAAGGGAGTCATTGAGGTAAAAAGGGTCCTCCGCCAGACCCTTGCTGCCTCTTAAACCTTGGGGAGAATCTCCCAACCTCAGGAGCTAACTGCCTTGCTCACCTTATCTGAACGAAGACACCTGGTGCAGACATAAACCCTCTGGGCTCTCCCACCGATGTTCACCCGCATCCGATGAAGGTTAGGTTGGAACTTACGCCTGGTAACATTGTGCGCGTGGCTTATCCTACGACCAAATTGCACCCCTTTACCACAAAAGGCACAAACCTTAGCCACTGTCAACAACCTCCTCTGTTAAGTTCCTTATACTACCATAACAGAGAGGAAGTTGCAACCCCCGTTCGCCCTCCAAAAAAAATTTAACATTTTTTAAAAATTTTACTTGACAAGGGGTAAAAAATGTTTTATAGTTATGTAGTGGATTCAGGAGAAACCTATGGTATTCTATAAAACATCTGAAGTGGCGGATAGGGTGGGAGTCACCAAAGAGACCTTGTACAAATGGCTCCGCAAAGGTAAGATACCCGAACCTGACCGTGATTATCGTAACTATCGTATATGGACCGAGGCAGACATAAGGAACTGCCTTAAATATAAAAACCGTAGGGTACCGGGGGAGAAAGTAGTCAGGAGGTGATATCCTCAAACTTTTAATACCTACCATCATCCTTTCTCTCCTTTTTAGTATAAGGAGACAGAAAATTGGTCCTCTCAAAAGGAAAGAGTTTGGTGGGGCTGGACATCGGTTCCAGCTCGGTTAAGGTAGTGGAACTTAAGCCCACTCCCAAAGGTCTCCACCAATACCATCTGGTCAGCCTCGGCATGGAGCGGTTGATTCCTGAGGCGATTGTTGACGGAGCCATTATGGATTCTGGGGCAGTCATCAATACCATCCATAAGGTCTTCGATCAGAGCAGGATAAAGACAAAAAACGTGGCTACCTCCCTGTCGGGGAGCTCGGTCATTATCAGAAAGATCTCCCTTCCGGTAATGAGTGACGAGGAGTTAGCAGAGTCGATCCATTGGGAGGCTGAGCAATACATCCCCTTCGCCATAGAGGATGTAAATCTTGACTACCAGGTGATGGAGAGAAAAGGTGGGGACCAGGCCACCATGGATGTCATCCTGGCAGCTGTAAAAAAGGACAGAATCAACAACTACACCAGTGTCATAAGTCATGCGGGGAGAATCCCGGTCGTTATGGATGTCGACGCCTTCGCCCTCCAAAATGCCTTTGAGATAAACTACCCAGATGAACTGGACAAAGTGCTGGCTCTGATAAATGTGGGAGCCAGTGTGACCAACATCAGCATCTTTCAGGAGGGAGTCTCGGTCCTGTGGAGGGATATCTCCTTCGGGGGGAATCAGTATACCGAATCCATCCAGAAAGAGCTAAACCTCAGTTATGAACAAGCAGAGGAGCTTAAGAAGGGAGGCGAGGTGGAAGGAATTCCGCAGGAGAGCCTCCTTTCCATTCTCAACTCCGTCTCCGCCAATGTAGTTAGAGAGGTTCAGAAGACAGTCGATTTCTTCCAAGCCGTCTCGCTGGACAAGCTCATCATCTCCGGCGGCTCTGCCAAGATAAGGGGGCTCGACCAGTTCCTATCTGAGAAGTTGAACACCCCGGTAGAAATGTTCAACCCTTTTAGGAACATCAGTTACAGCCCCAAGGAGTTTGATCCCGAATACCTTGATGAGGTAGCCCCCATCTTCGGGGTTGCTGTTGGATTAGCATTGAGAGAGGTATTTCCCTAATGATAAATATAAACCTATTAAGAGAGGAGATAAGCCTCCCACGGAAGCGACCTCCCATATCAGTCTCCGAGAAGAGGAAGAACCATCTGTTTATTTTGCTGCTCTTGTTATCCTTTGTGGTGATAGGCTTTTTATGGTGGAGGGTTGAGCGGCAGATTGCAATTTTAGACCGTAACATACGGATTTCCGAGCAGAGGAGGATCAAGCTCGAAGGGATTATAAAAGAGGTAAAAAGCTATGAGGAGCAGAAGCAGAGCCTACAGAGTAAGCTCGACCTCATTGTCAACCTTCAGAAGAACCAGGCTTGCCCGGTGCCACTTATGCAGCAGGTGAGCGACCTTTTACCCATTGAAATCTGGATTCAGAGCTTCCGGCAACAGGGCAATCAGGTTAACCTTGAGGGGAGTTCGGTAAGCTACAACGCTATTGCCACCTTCTTAGAAAACCTTAACCAGTCCCAAAATGTGCAACCGGGCAGTGTAAATCTGATAAATGCTGAAGAGAGGGGTCCAGGGGAGATTCGATTCTCCCTATCCTGGATCTTTATGAAAAGTTAACAGAGGGTATAGAGCCAGGAGTTAGCTACTATGGACTTAAGCAAGTTATCAACCACAGCCCAACTGTTGGTGATTGTGTTAATAATTGTCGGCTTCTTCATAGTGTTTTATGTATCCATATATTCCGGAAAAGCCGAGCAGATAGAGCAGAAGAAAACGAAGTTATCCGCCTTGCAACAGGAGATAGAGCGGGGAGAGGCTACCGCCAAAAGGCTGGGAGAATTCCAGCAGGAGGTTGAGCGTCTGCGAAGCCGTTTCCAGATTATGCTGCGGATACTCCCCAATCAAAAGCAGACCGAAGACCTTCTGCGGAAGATCCAGAGTTTGGCCAGGGACTCCAACCTCGACATTAAGAGGTTCGACCCCGGGGATTTGGTAAGGAAAGAGTTCTATGCTGAGTATCCCATTTCTATGCGTGTTCACGGCTCTTATCATAATCTGGCTACCTTCTTCGACAAAGTAAGCAAGCTGTCCCGCCTGATCAACATCACCGGGCTCGTCATTACCTTTAATCCAGAAGGTGGGGAGAAGCCTATAATAGCTAACTATACGGCCACTACTTTTGTGTTTATCGGCTCCTAAAGGGAGTCAGAAGGAGATATGAATATGAGGAAGAAAAGCTACCTCTGGGGAAGGTTGCTCATACCTCTCATTTGTATAACCTTTCTCTTCTCCTCCATCTTCATGGCTAAGCCGCTAATAGCCTGGGGAGGGATCCAGGAGCAACAGCAGAAGCCTAAAAAGGAAGAGAAGAAGACTCCCGAAAAAACCATCAAGGAGATGATTGAAAAAGAAGAGGATGTTTTAGCGGGGAAACCGACTGGTTATCGCCCAAAGTCCATCCGGGACCCATTTGAGAATCCTTTTAGGAAAAGAGCTCAACAGAAAAGGCTCCAGAAACCCGGCATTGCCGGGATGCTCATAACCGAGGTGGAGCTGGTTGGCATCATCAAGAAAGGGGACGAGTACATTGCCTTTTTCAATGGAACCGACAATCTGGGCTACTTCTTAAAGGTGAACGATGAGCTGGAGGATGGTCGGATTAAAGAGATAACCATAGAAACGGTGGTCTTTGAACAGAGAATCGAAGACCCAACCGCCATAAGAAAAACCAGGGAAGTTATTAAGAGGCTTTATCCGCTCAGTGGAGAAAGGTGATGAGAAAAAAAATATTATGGATATTAATTTGTGTGCTACTGCTATCCCTTGCTAATTATCCCATCAGAGCAAAACCGACCATGCCAGCTTACTTACAGACTGAGGATGAAAAGCTCCTCAATCCCCTTCTGACCAATGACCAGGAAGCGCCGCCAGCGGTAGAAGTCGATAAAATCCTCGCCCAGCGAATAGAAGAAGAGGTATTGATAACCATCAGCACCACCGGAAGGGTAGAATACTATGTTCTGGAAATGGATAATCCCCCTCGGATAGTGATCGACCTGAGAAACGCCATCAACATGCTCCCCCGCAAGACCATCCAGGTCAACTACCCTCAGCTCTCTCGAATCCGCACCTCTCAGTACAAGCTCACCCCCGAGAAGGTCACCCGGATAGTTCTGGACCTGAACCTCAAGCAAAGCTATGACCTCTTCACCGATGGCAACCTCCTGAAAGTCTACCTCCGAGCCTTTGAAGAAGGAGCTCCACCAGTTGTTAAGGAACCACAAGCAGTAGCAGAAGAAAAAGCACCTCCTCAGGAAGAAGTCCCAGCTGAAAAGCCAGAAGAGGAAAAAGAAGAGAAAGCTCCCCCAGAAGAAGTAGCCCCACCGGTTGAGGAACCACGGGCAGTGGCAGAAGAAAAGGCACCTCCCAAAGAAGAGGTCTCACCTGAGGAGCTGAAAGGGGAAATGGAGGAGCAACAGCAGCCGTCAGAAGAAGAGCTAACTCTACCTCCGGAGCAGGAAATTCAGGTTCCCCCCACCTTCTATCAAACAAGAAGGATAACCAGAGAAGAAGTCCGTTACACAGGGGAACCGATAAGCCTTAATTTCAAGAATGCCGACATCCGGGATGTGATCCGACTTTTCGCCGATTTCACCGGGCTGAATTTCGTAATCGACCCCGATGTAGGTGGTCGGATAACCATAGTTCTCCACGATGTCCCCTGGGACCAAGCCCTGGACATCATCCTCAAAAACAACGGCTTGGGAAAGGTATACGAGCTAAATGTAGTCCGCATCGCTACCAACCAGAAGTTAGCCCAGGAAGCCGCCGCCGAGAGGAAATTGAAGGAGGAGATAGAGCTGGCGGAAGACTCCATCACGGTGACCTGGGCAGCCAGCTATGCCAAAGCTGGCAATCTGGAGGCTATTGTCCGCAAGAACCTCTCCACCAAGGGGGATGTTATCATTGACGAGAGGACTAACACCCTGATAATCACAGACATTCCCCGTCGAGTGGGCACCATTACCGACCTCATCCAGAACTTAGATATACCGACACCCCAAGTTATGATTGAGGCGCGCATCGTGGAGACCACCGCCAGGGTGCTTCAGGACCTGGGGGTCAAGTGGGGATTCCGCTCCATAGCCGATGCGTTCCACGGCAACAGCACCAACTTCTTTTTCCCCAACAGCTTACAGGTACAGGGAATGGCTCCCAGCACGCAGAGGATGGGGGGTGCGATGGGAGGAGGATTTGGTGCGGGAATGATGGGTGGTGCAATGCCCGGGGCGATGGGAGGGGGAATGCTGGGTCCCGAAAGCGGGATTGGAGGGACACCCTATGCGGTAAATCTTCCCACCATTGAGGCACCCAATACCGCTTTGGGCTTCACCTTCGGCAGTCTTGGCGGTATCTTCTCCATTGACGCTCAGCTGGAGCTCCTTGAACGCCAGGAGCAGGCACGGGTACTGTCGCGACCCAAAATAGTTACCTTGAACAACATTCCAGCTACCATCAAAAGCGGCTTCCGTATCCCGGTCACCACCCAGATGGCTATGGGGATGGTCTCTACCATGTACCAGGATGCCGCCCTGAAGATGACGGTCACCCCTCAAATAACAGCGGATAACACTATCATAATGGAGATTGAAGTAAGCAACGACTACCCCCTGACCGGGGGTGCTAACCCGCAGATATCAACCAAAAGCGCCACCTCAGTAGTTCTGATTCCTGATGGGGGGACAGCAGTCATCGGAGGCATTATGCAGGTGGCGGAGAGTTATGAGCAAAGCAGAACCCCATTGCTCCATCGAATACCTATCCTCGGATGGCTGTTTAAGAGCCGATACAAAAGCAAAAGCAATAGGGAGCTTCTGATATTTGTCACTCCCAAGATTTTGAAATGAAAGGCAGGGGTTACTAAAATTAAAGGAGAGGGAGATGAAAAATAAACCCTTGTTGCTTCTTGTGATACTATCCCTCTTGTTAGCAGGTTTTGCCTGCAGCACCAAAAATAAGATCGGAGAGACCGTGGCCCCGGTTTACCTGGTAGTTTCCGCTATACAGCCACTGCACACCACCCCGGTCCTCAGCCTCCGCAAGCACTTTGGCGATGTCAATTTCAACGGTGAGCCCCTTGATGAGGTAGTGCTGGTAGAGCTGGCAAACGAGTTCAAAGACCCTATGGCTGTCACTCCGAGTTCATACCAGGACATAATCGTCAGCAGCTACAGGGTCTCCTTTGTGCGGACTGACGGTGGGATAGATGCGCCTGATGCGTTTGAAGAGTCCATAAACTACCGGGTACCCAGTGGGGAGACGATAAGTATAGATAAGCTGGTAATTCTCAAAGCCCACCAGAAGCTTCAGCCTCCATTGGAGTACTTGCAGCCCTGGTCACTGGGCTTTGAGCCCTCTACCAACTACATCTCCATAGCCTGCGAGGCACTCATTGAGTTCAGTGGAGAGACGGTCACCGGGGAAAAGGTCTTCGCCAGCGGTTCTTTTATGATAACCTTTATGGATTATTCCGACTCTGAATAAGAAGGGTGAGAGAGATGATAAAGCAAGGAACCAGGGCAGGATATCTTCTCATAGGGTTGCTCTCCCTTGTGATAGCGGGAGTGCTTACCTTCTGCTCCCTCGACGAGCCAACCGGACCCTCAGGTCCTTTAGGGGATGAGCACAATCCGCCGGAGGAAACCGGCAGTTCCAACAGTATAAGCCTCTCTGCTTTTCCGCGCAACATACCCGCTGATGGTTGCTCCTCCAGCATCATCACCGCCGCGGTCAAGGACAAAGATGGAAACCCGGCACCCAACGGATTACCAGTAGACTTCACCACTGTAGAAGGGAGCCTTTCCGCAGACGGAATTACCCCAGCAGGCACAGGTCAAGCTTACACTGCCATCACCAGCCGGGGCGAAGCCATCGCCTACCTCATAAGCTCTACCAAGGTGTGCGTTGCTGAGGTACAAGCCGAGCATGGAGAGGCTTTGGCGGCGGTCAATATCCAGTTCTATCGCACCGAGAAGGATACCGGCCGAATTGACCTGACCGCCTTAGATGTGGAAGGGAGCGAATATAAAGGTGGAAGGCCACCACCTTTAGAGCTTGTCCTCATGGCTGTGGTATACAACAGATACGATGTTCCCATGCCAAATGCGCAGGTTATTTTCGCAACCTATAGTGGATTCTTCGACAACGCTCAGCAGGTGATCAAGCGCCCAGCAGACAGCAATGGGACTGCCTTTGCTCTCCTCCACCAGGTAGCGAAGTCCACTATAGTGAGTGCCAAATCGGGGCTCTTCTATACCGCTATTCCAATTCCTATAGGAAAGAATGAGCCACCTACTGCCAGCCTGATAGTCACTCCCACCTCAGTTCCCTCTATTCCTTACACAGTGACTCTTGATGCTTCAGGTTCCACAGACCCCAATCCGGAGGATGCCGCCAATCTTACCTATGAGTTCAGCTGGCAGGCAACGGGCACTGCCCATGCTGTCCTGAGTGCGATCGGACCTACCAGTAGCCCCTATGCTACTGCAACTATTGATGCTGGCGTTTCCGGAGATATGGTGACCTTCATCGTTACTGTCACCGACCCCAGTGGTTTCAGCGACAGTGCCTCTGCAGCGGTGACTATAAGCATACCTTGAGGAAGAGCAGACCATAGAGAGACCCCTCCTGCAGGTGGGGTAGATGCCCTCTGGTGGAACTAAGAGAAAAAGACTAAGTCTGCAAAAAAGGCACATTGGGAGGAAGCTCATGGCCGAAGAGGAAAAGGAATTTAACATCTCACCGAAGATTGAAGAGCTTCAGAAGAAACTGGATAAGGACCCCGATTCCAAGATTTTCCTCCCCTTAGCCGAGGAATATCGGAAATCGGGAATGCCAGAGGAAGCTATCGCTATCTGCCAGGAGGGTCTGAAAAAGCAACCCAATTATATGTCAGCCAGGGTGGTGCTGGGAAGGGCATATATGGAACTCAAAAAGATGATAGAAGCCCAGGCAGAATTTGAAGAGGTAATAAGCAAAATCCCCGATAACCTTATGGCAAATAAATATTTGGGGGATATATATTTTATGCAAGGTAACCTCAAGAACGCCGCAGAGCGATACCAGATGGTCATAAGATTAGACCCCTCCAATGAGGAGGTAGCCTCCAAAATAAAGAATATATCAGAGAAATTAGACCAACAAATCCCCATACCCGTTTCCCCCGAAGAGGTTCCTGGCGAACCCCCATCCCCCCCTTCCGAAGAGGAGGAACAAACAGAGGCGTTACCCGAAGAAAGACCTAAAGAGGAGGAACACCAAGAGGAGCCTTCCGAAAAAAAACCTGAAGAAGAAGAAAAGCTCTCCCAGATGACGATCGACCTCACAGAGGAAGAGAGCTCCGTCCCCATCCCTGAGGAAAGACCAGAAGAGCCGCAACCTCAGCCCCTCCAGCCCCCACTACCGCTCCAGGAGGAAAGCTCCTTCCATCCTCCAGCGGCAGAGGAATCCACACCCATCCCATCGGAGCCCAAACTACCAGCCATTGATGAAGAGAAAAGTGAGCTGACTACAGCGACCATAGCCGAGCTCTATGCCAAGCAGGGACTCTTTAACAAAGCCCTTAAGCTCTATAATCAGCTACTGGAAGCCAACCCCGGCAATATGGAGCTTAAGTTCAGATACGAACAGCTTCTGGACCGCAAAAAAGAGGAGGAGACTAAGAAAAAAGAAGCAAAAGAAATCCCTTCTGCTATGAAGAAAGAAGAGGAAGCTATTAGGAAAAAAAAGATAGAAACACTCAACAAATGGCTGGAAGCCTTAAAGAAAAAGAGACCACCCCATCCGAACCCAGATGTTTAAAACCTTACTGCAAGAAATCTTAGACCGCATTAACCACTCCATCGGGGTATTAGTGCTTGACTCTGATGGTCTGGTCATTGATAAGTTCATTCGATGGGAAAAGCAGGAGATAGAAAATCTGGCAATCGAGTGCATAAATTTAATCAAAGAGACCCGTCTTCTTTCCCTCAATCCTCAAGTGGGGGCTGTGGAAGAGTTAATCCTTCAGAGCGAAAAGATGCAGTTCATCCTCAGGGCCATCACACCCGAGCACTTCCTTATCCTCCTTATGAAACCCCAAGGGTTCACCGGATTAGCCCGCTACCAGCTGGCAAAGTCCTGCTTTAAGCTGGAAAAAGAACTCCTTTAGCCAGAGAGCCTCCCTAAAAATAGTCCTTTCTATCCCCTTGATACCTAAAGAGAAGGAGTTTCCTCTTCTCGTTGTATATCTTCATCCTTGACAGAGGGGTTAAACTTCATTATAATTTTCCCAAAAGAGGGTTCAAATTGTATTCTACCAGCGACTTCCGCAATGGGCTAAAGATCGAGGTCGATGGCATCCCCTACGAGATAATAGAGTTCCTTCATGTGAAGCCGGGAAAAGGAGGGGCTTTCGTTCGCACCAAACTGAAAAACCTGGAGAGCGGAACAGTTATTGACAAGACCTTCAGAGCGGGCGAGAAGGTTGAAAAAGCCGACATTAAAGAAAGGGCAATGCAGTTTCTCTACCGCAGTGGAGATGAGTTTCACTTCATGGAGCTGGATACCTACGAAGAAGTTGTCCTGTCAGCAGAGGAAACGAAAGGGGCGGATAAATTCCTTCCCGAAGGGGAGACGGTGAACATCCTCTACCATGGGAAGAATCCGATTGGGTTGGAGTTACCTTTCTTTGTAAATCTAAAGGTCGTCAAGACCGAGCCGGGGGTTAGGGGGAACACCGCTGCGGGAGGGACGAAGCCTGCTACCCTGAGCACCGGGGCGGTGGTGCAAGTTCCCTTCTTTATTGAAGAAAACGACCTTATCAAGGTGGACACCCGCACTGGAGAATATATTGAGCGGATAACAAAATAGGAGCCTTCCCCCTTCGCTCCGCCTGACGACCATAAAAAGGAGTTAGAGGTGAATCTGCAAGAAATAAAAGAGTTGCTGAAGCTGATAACCGAAAGCAACATCCAGGAATTCGAACTGGAAAGAGCGGGTATAAAGATTAAAATAAAAAAAGCTGATTCCTTAAACATTCAGCCAACCCCTCTCACCACCGAACTGCAAGAAAAGCTCCCACCCGAGACCAAGCCCGTGGAACCCCTTCCCCCAGCCGAGGAGAATACCGATAACCTTTACATTGTCAAATCCCCCATTGTGGGCACCTTCTATCGCTCACCCAGCCCTGATGCCCCCCCTTATGTAGAAGAGGGAGAAGAGGTATCCACAGGGAAGGTGCTGTGCATAATCGAAGCTATGAAGGTGATGAACGAGATAGCCTCCGAGGTAGATGGGAAGATAGCCAAAATCTTTGTCAAGAACGAGCAACCGGTGGAGTATGGCGAAGAGCTCTTTGCCATAGAAACCAGCTGAAGGGAAAGTCTTCTAATGAGGAAGCACCATCAGTTATACCCTTTTTCCTGAAGCGATTGCCAATCAGGGTATGGTATACTAGCTCTATAAAGGTAAAAAACCATGGTAAGGAAACCTCTAAAGATCAAGAAGATACTGATTGCCAACCGGGGGGAGATTGCTCTGCGCATCATCTGGGCTTGCAAAGAGCTGGGAATCAAAACTGCTGCCATATACTCGGAGGCAGATAAGGATGCCCTCCATGTCCGCTTTGCTGATGAAGAGGTCTGCGTAGGTCCCGCCAAAAGCTCTGAAAGCTACCTCAACATCCCCAACATCATCAGTGCAGCCGAAATCACCGGAGCCGATGCCATTCATCCAGGCTATGGCTTCTTAGCCGAGAACCCCGACTTTGCGGAGATTTGCCAGCAATGTGAAATTAGCTTTATAGGACCATCCGCCCAGCTTATCCGTCAAATGGGGGACAAGCAGCAAGCAAGAAAGATTATGATAGAGGCAGGGGTGCCTGTCACCCTGGGGAGCGAAGATATTGTAGGTTCCCTTGACACGGCCCGCAAAGTAGCCCGCAAAATAGGATATCCAGTCATCCTGAAAGCCATAGCTGGTGGGGGGGGAAGGGGGATGAGGATTATAAACTCGGAAAAAGAGCTCCTCTCTGCCTTCGAATCTGCCCAGTCGGAAGCCAAGAGCAGCTTCGGCGAAGGGAGCCTTTATATAGAAAAGTATCTCCGAAATCCACGCCATATTGAGTTTCAAATCCTGGGAGATACCCATGGAAGCATCATTCATCTGGGAGAGCGAGAATGCTCCATACAGCGGCGCTACCAGAAGCTAATCGAAGAATCCCCCTCACCCGCCCTCAGTCCCCGTCTGCGAAAGAGGATGGCGGAGGTGGCTCTCCGAGGAGCTCAAGCAGTCGGATACCATAGCGCTGGCACGATAGAGTTTCTCCTCGACCAGGATAACAATTTCTACTTTAACGAGATGAACACCCGCATTCAAGTTGAGCACTCGGTCACAGAGATGATTCTGCGTATCGACCTGATAAAAGAACAGATCAAGATTGCCGCCGGGGAGCCTTTATCCTTCTCCCAGAGCAATCTCCACTTCCGCGGCTCCTCCATCGAGGCGCGAATCTACGCTGAAGACCCGGAGACCATGAATCCCTCCCCCGGCATTATCACTGTCTTCAATATACCCAAAGGTCCGGGCGTAAGAGTGGATACTGCCGCCCATGAGGGATGCTGGATAAGCCCTTATTACGACCCCCTCATCGCTAAAATCGTCGTCTATGGGAACGATAGGAAGGAAGCCATCCAAAGACTGAAGAGAGCGCTGGAGTCTCTGATTATTGAGGGGATAAAGACCAATGTCCCCTTACACCTGAAGGTCATCAACGACCCCGCCTTCGTCAAAGGAGACACCCACACCAACTTTCTGGATAGGTTCCTCCCCGGTCAAGCCAATCGGATATCAGCGAAAGCATAGAAAAACCTCCTCCATTGCCGAAGTCTCATAACCGTCTGTCCCTTCCTCAGAAAATATAGCCCTTCACTCCCCTTCTCCATTTTATCCTTCCCCTCTGAATTGACTTGACAGAAATAAGGCGGGGTGCTATAAAATAAAGGTCGTGCTTGGGAAGAAGGGAGCAAGCTCAGGTGCTGCTTTTTGGACATCAGGAAGGCAGAAAGTCGGTTGTATTAATCAAGGGGAATGAGGTATGGAAGAAAAGAGAGAGGTCTTTAGCTCCCGCTGGGGACTCATATTGGCAGCTCTGGGAATGGCTGTTGGGAGTGGCAATATCTGGAGATTCCCCCGCATAGCAGCTCAAAACGGCGGGGGTGCCTTTCTGATACCCTGGCTTCTTTTTCTGTTTCTGTGGTCCATCCCCCTGTTGATTGTAGAGTTTGGCATGGGGAAATCCACCCGCTATGGCACCGTGGGAGCCTTTGCCAAGCTTATGGGTAGAAAATACAGCTGGATGGGAGCCTGGGTCGGCTTCTGCACTATGGCTATAATGTTCTATTATTCGGTGGTGGCGGGGTGGTGCCTAAAATACTTCCTGGCGGGTATAGTCGATGGGGAGGTAGGCGCCCACTCGGCTGCCTACTGGGATAGTTTTACCAGTTCCTACCAGCCCCTCATCTTCCACTTCATCGCCATGGCTTTAGGCTCTTACATCATTTATCGAGGTGTGGTGAGAGGCATTGAAGTCGCCAACAGGTTTTTGATTCCCTCACTTTTTTTCCTCCTGATAATCGGTGTTATTCGTTCTCTGACCCTCCCTGGAGCATGGGAAGGAGTCAATTTCCTCTTCCGCCCTGACTGGAAGCTTCTGCTTAACTACCGTATCTGGCTGGAGGGTTTAAGCCAGTCGGCGTGGTCTACCGGGGCGGGTTGGGGTCTGATCCTCACTTACGCTGTCTATATGAAGAAGCGGGAGGACATTGTGCTCAACTCCTTCATTGCAGGTCTGGGAAACAACTGCGCCTCGCTGATAGCCGGGCTGGCGATTATACCGGTTGCCTTCTCCTTTCTTGCCAGAGAGGAAGCCCTCGAGGCGATGGCTTCGGGGAATACGGGGCTGGCTTTTATCTGGCTGCCCAAGCTGTTTGCTCAGATGCCCGGGGGGAGTCTCTTTATGTCCTTCTTCTTTCTGGCTCTGCTCTTCGCTGCCCTCTCCTCCCTTATCTCCATGATTGAGATGGCTACCCGCATCTTTATGGATTGTGGGCTCCACCGGCATCGGGCTATTATAATGGTGGGCTCCATTGGATTTTTGCTGGGGCTTCCTTCTGCTTTAAGCCTCAAATTCTTCAACAATCAGGATTGGGTCTGGGGGCTGGGGTTGATGATAAGCGGAATGTTCTTCGCCATGGCAGCTATAAAATACGGAGTCTTTCGCTTCCGAACCAAACTCGTCAACACAGAAGGGAACGACCTTCCCGCCGGAAGATGGTTTGACTATGTGGTGAAGTATTTCATACCTCTGGAATTTACCGTTCTTATCATCTGGTGGTTCACTCAGGCGATAAGCTGGAACCCGACCACCTGGTGGAAGCCTTTCGAGGTAAACAGCGTAGGGACATGCCTTTTGCAGTGGGGGCTGATTCTCGCCATCTTTATCGTCTTCAACCGCTGGATCGCCTCCGCTACTCTAAAGAGCGGTAAGAAGGAGACCGAAGAATAATGGAATTAGGAGCAATTATAATGTTGATTGTCATTGCCGGAGGAGTGTGGGGAGGCTTTATTTACTCTCTGCTAGTTGCCATCCGGAAGGAGAGAATCAAAAAGCAGATGGATAAATCTTAATAAGGTGAAGGGGTGGAAAAAAGAGAGCACTGGAAATCAAAATTCGGCTTCATCCTGGCTGCCACTGGAGGAGCTATCGGCTTAGGAAACATCTGGCGCTTCCCTTACATAACCGGAAAAAACGGTGGGGCAGCCTTCGTATTGATTTATATAGGATGCTGCATCATCGTCGGCATCCCCCTCATCCTGGCTGAGTTATCCCTGGGGAGGCGAAGCCAGAGGGATGCGGTGGGCACCTTCAAGGTGATCAAGCCAGGGACCGGATGGTTCTGGATAGGAGGGATGGGGGTAGCGACGGGCTATCTTATCCTCTCTTATTACAGTGTGGTGGCGGGATGGACCATAGGCTACTTCTTTGAATCGCTTCTGGGCACTTTCAGAAAGATGGGCTCACCTCAGGCGGTGGCTTCCTACTTCGACACCTACTCCGCCAGTCCCCTCAAAGCCATTGGCTTTCACGGATTCTTTATCGTCCTTTGTATGATAATAGTTATCCGGGGAATCCAGGGGGGGATAGAGAGAGCCTGCAAGCTGCTGATGCCCACCCTTTTAGGCATTCTTCTCATCTGCATTATAAGGTCAGTCACCCTGGAAGGTTCTCTGGCAGGGTTGACCTTCTTCATCAAGCCCGATTTCTCCAAGTTGAGCACCCAGGCTATATTTGAAGCCCTGGGGCAGTCTTTCTTTACCCTCAGCCTGGGGATGGGGGCGGTAATTACCTACGGGAGCTATCTGACTAAAAAGGACAACTTAGCCTCTTCGGCGGTTATGATAACCTTTCTGGACACCTTCATTGCTATTTTAGCCGGCTTTGCCATCTTCCCCGCCATCTTTGCCTTCGGACTCCCTCCCGACCAGGGACCAGGACTGGTCTTTCGCTCCTTGACCAATGTCTTCAATGCCATGCCCGGGGGGGCTGTGTTTGCCCCGCTGTTTTTCTTCCTGCTGATTATCGCCGCAGTGACCTCGGGAATATCCCTGCTGGAGGTCATCACCGCATACTTTGTGGACGAGAGAGGATGGTCGCGGCGAAAGACTGTCCTCACTATGGGGACGGTCTCTTTCTTGCTGGGGATACCAGCAGCTCTCTCCTTCGGTCGGCTGCAAGGAGTTCATATCCTGGGCAAAACCCCTTTCAGCTTTGTGGAGGGCCTGACCGCCAATTATATGCTCCCGCTGGGTGGGCTGATGATTTCGGTCTTTGTCGCTTATATCTGGGGCGGGAGGAAGGCCATTGACGAGGTGAAGGTCGGCAATCCCGTATTCATTACCGGTCGCATCTGGGTTTTTCTTCTGCGCTACATCTGCCCCTTTATTGTGGCGCAGATCCTGCTGTTTGGCGTCCTCAGTGAATTTACCTCCCCGCGGGTAATTAGTTTCTCCGAGATACTTCGTTATTATCTCGGTATCATCGACATAGTCATAGCCGCCGGGGTTATCATCGGGGGGGCAATCTACATCATCAGCATAAAGAGGGCTAAAAGAAGAGAAGGATAGGATTTTTTCCTGTTTAATGCAAAAAGGGGAATAAAGAAGGGGTCTTTTTCTTGTAAGCGGAGTACTCCTGCCCGAAATGCTCCTCCAACAATCCCTCCTCCAAGCGGATGCGATGGAGGATGAGGGGAATGGCCATTCCCCCATAGACTATCAGACCCGCCCAGCTGCCGAAAGCTAAAGGAATCCCCAAAAAGATGAGCAGGAGGGAGAGGTAGCCGGGATGCCTGATGTAACCATACACGCCCTCCTTTATCAGCCGATGCCCTTGGAGAATGGCAATGGAATGGGAGTAGTGCTCCCTCAGAGTGCCGATGGAAACCAGCCGCAGAGCTAATCCGCTATAAAGCAACGCCCACCCCCCTATTTCCAGGACAGCGCCCCTTTTATGAAAGAGAAGGAAATCGCCATAGAAGCAGACAATACTCGCTCCGGCCACCAGTCCCAGGGTGAGATAAAGGATAAGAAGTTTGTTGCCCCCTTTTTTGTATAGTCTGGGTCTTCTCCGCCTCAATTGATACAGAAGAATCGCCTCCGCGCTGCAATAGGCAACAGAGGTGATGAGGAAAACTAGCCCTGCGACCCCTTTTGTCATCACTTTCCCCACAGCCCCCGACGATGACGCCGCGCCTCTTCCAGCATTTTTTTGAACAGGGGGAGATGTTTTTCGTTTTCGCTGTCAAGATAAAGGCGCGCATATCCCAGCCTCAAGAGCTCAGCATTGACCATCATCTCATCGGCGTAAACATAAGCCAGCCATCGCCCGTAAGTATCGTGTAATTTTTCGTCAAACTCAAGGGTTATACTCTTTCCTTTTAGTAATCTGCGGTTGGTTTTGAGGGCGAAGCGATAGAAAGGCTCCCCCCTCTCCGGGCAATCTATCCCGATGTAGCGCACCATTACCACCTCGCCTGCGGGTGTGCGGAGCTGAATGGTGTCCCCGTCGATCACCTTCATCAATCGATAGCCAGCCTCCTCACCTCGCGGGGAACAGTTTAAGTAACCAAGCAGAGAAGCAATTAGCAGACAGAAGGCAACAATGCTGTTAGTAAGAGACATTTGTCTTTTTTCTGGCAGTTATTAATGAAGTATACTACAAAGAGAGGAGAACCTCAACCATTCCCGCCAATATGAAATTGCCGGATGAGATAAGTTTATTAGCCATAAGGAGAGAACTCACCGCTGTTGAGAAGAGGACTTATAGGAGAATATGGGTCACTCCTGATTAACTGCTCTTTTCCCCACTGCCCACCTATAAATCATATAAATACCGATGAGGAACAAGAGAGCGGGGAAACCAACTCTGCCCAGCAGGCCATAATAACTGACCAGCAGAATAAAAACGGAAAAAGCGATCAGAGCAAGGAAGGGGAACTTAGCCCACTGGAGACGGTTTTTCTCGTCTCGAATCAGGTAGAGGGAGCCGAAGACCAATCCCATCCCGAAAAAGAACCAGAAGCCCTTTACACCGCCCCCACGCCAGTGCAAACCCGCCATCAACGGATAAACGCCCACCACTAATAGCGTCCCTCCCGGAATGATCGCCCACCAGTTATTTTTGCCGCGCCAGTAGAGGAGCAGGAATGCCAGCCCAGCCCCCCAGAGGAAGACCGTGCCCCCTATTGCCCCAGCGAGGGAGAATGTTACCGTCGTCAGCACCACCCCGCTCAGGGCGATGAATATTAAGCAAGGGAACAATGCCCACCACTGCTTGCGGTTCAGCAGGTAGACTCCCAGAAATCCTAAACCCATACCTGCCAGGAAAACAGTGCCCCCCAATCCGCAGGGCCATCCATGCCTTGTCTCCAGAAATGCGGTTGCTCCCAGTATCAGCGATACCCAGAAGGGGATTAGAGCCCACCACTTCTTTCTATCTACCAGATAGACAAGCAGAAAGGCAACCGCCATCCCCCACAGGAAGATACTCCCAAATATACCTCCGTCAAAAAGACGAAGATAATCAAAAAATATGATAGCCGCCAGAGCCAGCAGAATAACCCCGGGGATTACCGCCCACCAGTTCCCTTTTTCCCTCCAATAATAGAAAAAGAAAAGGAGACTCAGCACAACAAAGAAGGGGGACCAGAAGAGACTGTGCTCCAGATAGATTACATCCAGATTATTGAGAAGAAACAAAACCCCGATGATCAACAATATGGAGCCAATCATCAGGTCGGCTAATTTCCTTTTTATCACCACCATTCCAATCACCTCCTCTTATATTTAGCTCCATTAAATCTTTCACTATTAATTACGCTATATGTTCCTTAAAAGTTCCCTATTCTTGAAGGGTATATTTAATTTGTATTCCTAGAGAAAAGAACTTTCCCAGACAGTGTTATTATGCTATATTTATATTTTTAAGGCAAGGGAGAAAAAGATGACCTTTAAGATGGGAAATATCCCCTTAATACCTGTACACCACCATGAAAGATGAGGAAGAATGAAAAAAAGTAAGCCGCGAAAGGACAAAGATTCCTGCCCCCTCTGCTCCTCGCCAAACGATGAAGGGCTGGAACCGCAGGAGAGCCCCCATGTTGAAAACCTGATAGACCGACGAGATTTTATGAAAACTGCCGCTCTGGGAGCCATTGGGGCGAGCGCTGCTCTGAGTATGGGCGATTTGCTCACCTCACTACCCCAGAGCCCGCTGTCGCCAGATGCCATACCCGGACCCTTCCCCGGCAGGGTGGTGGAGGTCGTCAATCCTGAAGTAGTTAAAGAGCACCACCAGGTAGACATCCAGTTGCTCCGAAAGATGATGGAAAAGGGGATGGCAGAGCTCACCGGGAAAACCTCTTTAGCCGAAGCCTGGAAGATGTTCATATCCTCCGATGATGTAGTGGGTATCAAATTGAACTGCGCCGGTGGTCCCTTATGCTACAGCCGACCGGAGATTTTGGACGAAATCATCCGGGGGCTGAAGCTGGCAGGGGTAAAGGAGGACAACATCATCGTCTGGGACCGAAGGCAGTGGCTTATGACCAGGTGCGGCTACCAGGTCAATCGCAGCTCACCCGGGGTGAAATATTACGGACCCGAGGTGACCAGAGTGGGACAGGAGGATATGAACGGCTACGACGCCGAGGCGTATATTGAATCGGATATCGTCAGTCGCAGCCTCCTCTGGCTGTCCCGTAAGCCAAGCACACGCTCCCATTTCGCCGAAATAATAAGCCAGAAGGTCACCAAGCTGATCAACCTGCCGGTATTGAAAGACCATGGAACCGCCGGGATTACCCTGTGTCTTAAAAACCTCGGCTTCGGTGTGGTGCACAACACCGCCCGCTTTCATCCCGCCCCCTATTATGGCGCACCGATAATTGTCGATGTCCATGCGCATCCTATTGTCAGGAAAAAAACAGTGCTCCACATCCTTGACGGGCTATGGGCGGTGTGGAATGGCGGTCCTAATGCCAATCAGGGGAACACCTATCCATCAGGGCGTATCTTCCTGGGGACCGACCCGGTTGCTATTGACCAGGTGGGCTGGCAGCTCATTGAAGCCAACCGGAAAGTCCTGGATTATCCCCCTATAGGGGGAAGGGCGCACCATATAGCGGCGACTGCCCGTAAAGGATTAGGGATTAACGACCCCCAGCGTATCTCTCACCTCAGCTTCAAAATGGATTGATGAAAAAATAAAAGGGAGAGCCTCAAACGATGAGGTTCTCCCCTTTTTGATCTGGAATAAATTATGTTTATCGGCTCCTGATTCGGATATTGCCGCTGAAGGATTCCAGCTCCACCCAGGCACCACCTTCCCCTACCGTTCCAGAGAGTGTACGTTTCTTTTGCTTACCGATGATACGAATAGGAAAGGCGGTATCTATCTCCCCGCTAAAGGTTTTGACCTCCAGCTCAAAGGAAGAGTTCTCTGGAACCGAGAAGGTGATGTCGCCGCTGTGGCTGTTGAGTGTGTATCTCCCCCCGGATTCTATGGTGCCAATATAATCTATGTCTCCGCTGACACTCTTAGCCCGCACCCTGCGTGCTCCGGTTATATCTCTCAGCTCAATATCGCCACTCACGCTTTCTGCCTCAGCATTCCACCGGCAGCCAGTCAGGGTCACATCCCCGCTTACGCTCTTTATCCTCGCTCCAGCATTGACAGAGGTAACCTCAACATCACCGCTGACTGTGTTGCAATTGAGGCTCTTTGCTGCTTCGGCAACCGTTATATCACCACTGACCGACTCTAACTCAGCCTCGCCACCAATCTCCCGGGCAATAACATCTCCACTAATCGTCTTTAGCCTCGCATCTCCACCAATCCTTCCGATACCTATATCCCCGCTGATCGAATTCGCCTTCAGAGAAGCCCTGTTGGGGATGGTCAGGTTGTAGTTGACGGATACATTGATAGAACGACCCCTCCAGCCCATATTTTTGGGGTACTCGGTGGTAATGACCACTCTGTTGCCCACTTTCTCCACATTTATCTCCACCAGATCAGCGTTCTCCTTCGCTCTATTCATAGTGTCCGCCCGAGAGACTTTGAGAGCCGAAATCTTGACCTCAGCTTTGTCCCAGGTGGTAACCTTTATATCCCCGGAGATGTTCCCCACCGATACCTCACCAGTGACCGGGATGGAGACCGTCTTCTCAAACTTCTCCTCATACTTCTCCCTGTCCCTTTCATTGTCCGCTGCCAGCAAATAGGAGACCTGGCAAACCACAAAAAGGAAAGCCAATGCCATCAGCAGAGAAATAAGAGACTTTCTTCTATCCTTGCTGTGATTCATTTTTACCCTCCTCTCTACATTAATTAATGTTTAAAGAATCCTTTTCCCGCGTGGGAGAATCTGAGCTGGGTCAGTCTCCCCCACCTATTTCTATTATTGACTCCAGAAGAGCGAGCTTCTCATGGTAGATATTGAAAAGGTATCCCCTTATCTCTGGGTCGAGGGGAAACCTCTCCATCTCCTCCTCGCACACCTTAATGTTCCGATCTATTCCCTGTAGGCTCTCTCGATAAGCCCCGGCGATAGCGGCATCCCATCTCTCCATCTCCGCATTAGCAAGAAGAGACAGCTCTCCGATAAATTCTAAGTAATGGCTTCGTGCGGAGGTAAGCTGTTGACGAACCTCTGCCATGAGAGGTGGTGAAAAGGGATAGTACCCTTGCTCTGCTGGTATCCATACTGGAAAAAACCTCAGCAGTGTGAAGACCGCCACTATTACGGCACTCGTTATAAGAGCGCCTTTCCAGACCCATCCCCTTCTCAGCCAGGTCGCCAGCGGAATAGCCCATGGGTATGCCCTCCTCTGCCCTTGCGGGCTGAGCTTCAGGCGTTTCTGGATGGCCTCCCAAAGCCCCTCGGGAGGACTGAGCTTCTCCAGGGAGCGAGTCTCCTGCCGTATAGTCCCCAAATCCTGCAGGACACTTTGACAGCGAGGACACTTCTGTAGATGTTCCTCCAGCGACCTCCTCTTCCTCGGGGGGAGGTCGTCATCTAAATACAGGCTCAACCAACGAGCCGATGGGAAGCATCTCATTTTTTTCACCATCTCTATAATTCCTATCCTCACCTTGGCACCTTTGCCTTTATCCCATAAGGCTCATATGGGGCTGAAGATAACGGCGCATCTTAAGCCGTGCTTTTGCCAAAAGGGACTTGGAAGCCCCTACCGAGCACCCTTTGAGAGCGGCTATTTCCTGATGGGTGAACCCCTCGATGTCGTGAAGGACAAATACTGTTCGACAACTCATGGGTAGTGATGCGATAGCCTGCTGAATAAAGGAGTGAAATAAGGCTCTCTTCCCATCCTTTCCTTGCTGCAGGAGATTCTCTTTCTCCGATAAGGGGACAAGCTTATTCCCTCCTCGGCGCCCCTTCCCCCTCCAATGAGAGTGGCTCTGATTAACTGCAATCCGGTAAATCCAACAAGTGAATGAGGAATCACCCCGAAAAGAGCCTATCTTCTGGTAAACCTTAAGGAAGACCTCCTGAACAATCTCTTCGCTGTCAGCGTGATTAGAGGTCATCCTGTAGGCTATGTTGTATATCCTTTGTTTATACATCTTATAAAGGGTGCCCAATGCCTCCCTCTCCCCTTGCTTACAACGGAAGACGATTTGGGACATCCTCTCCCTATTATCGTCAGGGAGCATTCCCTCTCCCTTTCCGGAGTGAGCCTCTGTCAAGCTCCCGCTGGCAGAAAGGCTCCCCTCTCTTCCGATATAAAGCTCTTCAGCACTCATTAAAGATACCCAGGGAAGAGGGTCTTCATTCATTTTCATTATAATAGATGCTTAAAAAGGGAAAATGGTTGCCTACATATTATAAAATTTTTTCATTTTTTTGGATAGGGAAAACTGCATTGCGCCAGCCCTCATTATAAGCCCAGGATAGAGTGGGAGGAGAAGATGTTCTTTATTAGTCACCTTAGCCACCCAGAAATGGGGGGATAGGTTTATCGAATATGAGGTGAGGGAAAAGATGAAAGCCAGCCATCTGCATGTGGAGCGCACTGTCAGCCTATGGCAATAGATTCTCTCTTATAAGGAAGCAGGGGACCGAATCTTGCAGTTTCCTCTGGTGAAGAGGGAGATAACTTTACTCTATCCACTCTATCTTGACATCACCTATTCCAGCCTCAACTTTCAGGGTCAGGTGATGGCGAGCCTGCGCGTAGTTCTCGCTGGTATACTCGTTCCTATCTTTTACGAAGGATTCAACGGAAAGAGAGGTTAAGAAGCTCTTGTCAACGATGAGCTTTACTCCCAGATTACGGGGCAACCTGATGGTAAGGTCTCCCACCCCTATATCAATCTCTGCTCGGGTATCCCTTTGCCAGTCACCGCTGAAATCGAGGAGGAAATCACCCACACCCCCATTAAAAAGGAACGATTGGCAGTTGAAGTTACCCAGACTATGAACATCCAGCTCACCTACACCCGCATTTATCTTAATCTGTCGAAGGGGCTGCGGGTTAGGCTGGTCGAAATATACCTCCATATCCCCGGCTCCAGTATTTATCTGCAAATCGGCTATTCTAAGACCGCTGAGGTCGATGGTAGCCTCGGAAGCCCCCAGGGAGAGGTCGAGGGAGATGGGTAAGGCGGGCGTAAGCATGAGGGAGAGGAAGCTTTTCTGCTTTCTGCGCAACTTAAATCCCTTTTTCCCTTTAACCTCAACATTCAAGACTCCTCGTTCCCCTACGGTATGATAATCGACACTTTTGCTCACTTTTTGCTTGTCGTAATCGAGCTCGAGGGAATAAATCTCCCCCTCCTCACCAGCGCTAAGGCAGAAGTCCCCCCTGCTGAAGCGGACATTTACCTGGAGCTCCTTCTCATTTTGTAAGGGGCGTTTGTCCTCGATATGGCTCAATTGCTGGAGGGAACCCATCCCCAACAGAAACAATAATGGTAAAACAGCTCCTCCCAATTTATGTTTCTTCATAGATTTAACCTCTCTAATTTCAGGTAAGATAATGGTTGGCTCATTATCTCTCTCCTTTCAGGATATAAGTTTGCGAAGACGAATGCTCCCGTTAACTGTCCCCAAGTCTATTTCTGCTCCACCACCATTAATGTAGCCTTGTAGTCTGCGTCGAGAGACTCGTCCCGACACTTCCAGAGGAAAGTCGGTGGAAATGCTCCCATTGACCGTACGAACTCTGACATCGGCTCTCACTTCTGGTGGAAGGGAGAGATTAACCGACCCATTTACCGTCTTCAAGGAGACCCAGGATGATGGATCAACTTCTTCCAGCTCAACCTTGATGCTGCCATTGGTCGTCTTTCCCTCAAATGAGCCCGAAGCCCTCTTGACGTGTATCCCCCCATTGACGGTTCTGCTCACATGGGCACCTTTCACTTCCTCAATCCTGATAGTCCCATTTACTGTCTCCAGATTGAGGTCTGTCTTCCTGGGGACCATCAGGGTATAAGCCACCTGAATACTGACGAAATCCCCCGACAGAAGTCGGGAGATTCCCCTTCCTCTTTTGCGGAAGGGGTCGTAGGTTTTTATCTCCAGGCTGTTTGCCCGCTGGTTGACCTCTATTTTCACCTTCTTCACTGCCTCTTGTGCTCTGCTGGTAGATGAGGCACGGGCTTCCTTTTTGGCTATTAACTGAACCTTCTCCTCATCCCAGGCGGTAACCTCTATGCTTCCATTAACATTATCTAAAATGAGTTCTCCCCCGGAGGCGAAATCGTAGCTTTTCTCAAAGGTTTCGGTGGCTTTATACTTACCATCACCAATATAGCAGCCCACCAGAAACGGCAATAAAAACAGCCCCCAAACCTTAAGCCAAATTCTCTTACTTTGCATAGCTACCTACCTCTTGGTAAATTTACGCAAAATTTCATATATGCCCTATTGTGCACCACTCTGTCTAATTTAATCCTCCGGGCGAGAAGGCTCCTCTACCACACCTGCAGAGGGGATTTTCTTGAGGATGATATCGCCCTTCTCGGTTTTCAAATAGAGCTCAGGTCCTCCTTCGCGGTAAGTGCCGGTTAAAAAAGTGCTTCCCTCCTGCTGGGAGAGGCGTAAGTTGGGGTCCTGGAAATCGCTGATAACCCTCCCCTCTAAGGCTATGGCCTCTATCTGAAAAGAGACTCCCTCAGGTAAGCTGAGGGTGATATTACCGTTGGAATTAACTGCTCTGATGCCACCTGCCAGGAGAGCAGAGGTATATAAGTTTATGGCGGCATTAGTTGTTTTTACGATTACTTCTCCTTGAAAACCCTCCACTGATACCGGCTCGTTGGAAGTCTCTACCCTCAGGCTTCCCTCAACCTCTCGAATCCCCACCCGGGAATGGGGAGCGATGACCTCTATATCCCGCCCTATCTTACTCAGTAAGATGGAGGAATGCTTGGTTATTATCCGAACCTTCCCACCTATCTCGTCAGCTTCCACATCGCCGTAAGGGTTCTCCACCAGGAGCTCCCCTTCGACCTTGGTAATGGTAACATCACCGTGGAGATTGTTGACCGTTAGTGCCCCTCTTATGTCCTCGACGACAATATCACTATCTCTGCCTTTTATCACCAGATTGCCATCGATATCAGTAGCTAATATGTTATCACCGGTATTCCTGACCTCCTGGTCTCCGGCTAATCCCCTTATCTCCACCTCCCCTCTCTGGTTTTCCACCATTACTTGGGAATTGAGGGGAACCATGAGGTGCAGGTCGGTCTGAAAATCGTAGATGATATTATTCAACTCATCCCGATTGGTGCTCACTCGGTAAACATCCCCTTCCTGATAGAGGATGAGCTTTAGTCGGTCAGCAATCCCTTTAGCCTTCTTCTTATTAGGCGCCCATATTTGTTTGGTGAGAGTAGCACTCAGAAGAGCCCTATCCCAGGAAGATACTCTGACATCACCAAAGCGATTGTCAATCTTAATAAAGGAATACGAAGGGCAACTGGTGGTCTCCTCCTCCGGATAAGAATAGCTCTGCTGCCTCCATAATAGACCGGCACACCCCTGATACCTGGCGACCAAGGTTATTAACAGACCAAAGAAGATGACAAAAAGAACAAATACAAATTCTCTGAATCTCATCTTCTTTTACCTCACTAACCGGAGCGAGCCCGAGCCTGAAATATCTTGTTCAGACCAAATAATATCAGAATTACCGGCCAGAACCTCCAGGCGTAATACCAGACATCAATGTAGGTGAAGTTATCCACCAAGAACAGGGCTCCAATGGCTACGAGCACCAGCCCAAAAATGAAGGTCCCTGAATTTCGTCTCCTGGCGGTCATTTCTCTCCTCCTTCAGAGGGGGGCTCTTTTCTTTCAGCCTTCCCCTTTTTTTGATTTAAGAAGTACCTCACCATATAATAACCCCCCAGGAAGATTACAATTAGCGGCCACAAATCTTCCAACCAGTCGATACTCACATCGAAATTGTAAAGCAGAAACAGCACTCCAATGAGCATGATTATCACACCCCAGACGGCCGACTCTCGCGGTGGTGCTGCTTCTCTCTCAACCACCTCAGCCCCTCGTCCGGCTAAATTTATCTCCTTGGCGGAGCGATAAGCATCGATAATCGCCCCAAAATAGACCACCATTATCAGCAGAGGAAAGATGAATATTCCCCGCACCGGACCGCCGCGTATGGCCAGAGACAAAAAGGCCATATACAGCAGAATCACCACCAAAGCCTTCATATACTGACTGTTATAGATCTGACCCAGCCCCGGTATAATAGCTGAGAGAAAACCCGCCAATCCTGGGGATTTAAGCCTCTCTGGAGGAGCAGCTCCCTTTTCCTTCAATTGCTTATCCAGACAATCCTGGCAATATACCCTCCCCTTGACCTCCACCACACAATCGCTACAAAGGGGATGGGAGCAGATAGCGCAATTGTTGGTAGCTTCCATATTTTTATGATAGAAGCAATTCATACCCTTCTCCTCACTTTTTAATTGCTTTACCTTAAATCCGGCATTCTCTTTAATATTCTGACCAACTCAGCTCTTCCTCTATTTAACCGCGATTTCACCGTTCCTATAGGGATATTCAGAATCTTTGCTATGTCCCGATAGGAGCAACTTTGAATATCCCTCAGGATAATACAATCTCTCACCGCTGGAGGAAGAGCATCCAACCCTCTTCTCAATAGTAGAGTTCTTTCCTTCTCTTTTAGCAAGTCAAAAGGGTTGCGTCCCTGAGCGATATAAGGCGACACAACCTCGAAATCTACCATTATCAGTCCCCTCTGGCGTCTCTTCTTGCGATAGTAATCTATGCAAAGGTTCCGGCTCACCCTCCTCAGCCACGAGGTGAAAGGGACATCATCCGGATACTTCCTCAACTCCTGATAAATCTTAAGAAAGAGTTCCTGAGTCAGGTCTTTCGCTTCCTCTACATTGCCCACAAACTGATAAGCGATGTTAAATACCTTCCTCCGGTATCGTTCTACCAGCAAATCCCACGCTTTGGCATCCTTTCTCCGGCATCTTCTTATGAGTTCCCTGTCTGATTGGGAACTTCTTCCTATTACCTCTTCCATTTTATATAACGAAATATTATCGACTTAGGTTCCCACCTTTAATTATAATTTCAAAAATAAGGTCTAATTTCAAGAAAAAAATTGACTTAGAATCATTTTTATTATAGAGTAAAAATTGCTTTTTGGCAAGTGGGGTGAAGGTATTGCTGCTATCTTCCCGCAGGTTAAACATCCATTACTGAAAATAGGTTGAATTGGCAAAAGGAAGCCTGAAGCTGTGGCTGGGCATATCTCTGGGGGGTCTCCTTCTCTATCTCTTCCTGCGAGGAGCTAATCTTCCCCTGGTATTTGAGAAGATCAGGGGGGCTAACTATCTCCTCATCAGCTTCGGCGCAGGATTATCCTTGCTGGTATATCTGCTGCGAGCTTTGCGGTGGAAATTCCTCCTTATGCCCCTTAAAAAGTCCCATCTCTCCAACCTATTCTCCACCACCGTTATTGGGTTCATGGTCAACTCTTTGATCCCGGGAAGATTGGGAGAGATAGTGCGACCCTACCTCCTGGGTCAGAAGGAAGGACTCTCCAAAACCGCAGCCTTCGCAACTATAATTGTGGAGAGGATTTTCGACCTCATAATCATCCTGGTGCTGTTCTCTCTCTACCTTTTGTTAGCCCCTGCTCTGCCCTACCTCTCTTCTGAGGCATCGGTTACCCTGAGTCAGGTGGAGTGGAGTGGCTTGATATCGGCAATTGCTGCTGTTGCCATTATCGCTCTGCTCCTGCTGTTGCATATGAAGACCGCGCTTTTTCTTAAAGGGGCGGAGAAGCTGTTCTCCTTTTTGCCAGCTCGTTTTTCGCAGGTATTATTGAGGGGGATAAATTCATTCGCCCAGGGTTTGGCTGTGCTCAGAGGAAAGGGACTGCTGTTCATGGTAGTGGTGTATTCCTTTGTCCACTGGCTGACAGTCTGCTTCGGAATGTGGGTGATCCTGGCAGCTTTCAACATTGAGGTTCCCTTCTATCTCACCTTCTTTATCCTGATCTTTGCCGCTACCGGCGCCGCCATACCTACCCCGGCAGGGGTGGGGGCTTTCCACAAAGCGGTGCAGATTGTCCTGGTGAGCTTCCTGGGCATTGACAATGACCTTGCCGTGGGGACCTCTATCGTTATGCATGCGGTTACCTTTGCTCCGGTGACCCTTCTGGGGGTCGTTCTGGTCTGGAAGGAGGGTCTCACCATAAAAAAAATAAAAGAGCTACCGGCTAAAAGCTGATGTAAAATAGAGATGAACCCCGGTATGCTAAAAAATAATTTCTGAGAACAAAGTATACACTCGGGGAGATAAGAGAATGAAATGCCCCTATTGTGGTCACAACAAAGACAAAGTGATAGACTCCAGGGAGAAAAGGGGTGGTGAGGCGATTCGCCGGCGGCGCAAGTGTCTTGCTTGCTCCCGGCGATTTACCACTTACGAGAGAACCGAAGAAGCCCCTTATATGGTCATCAAAAAGGATGGGCGAAGGGAGCCATTTGACCGCCAGAAAATTCTCCGGGGACTGCTCAAAGCCTGTGAAAAAAGACCGATAAGCGTAACCACACTGGAAGAGCTCACCGACACCATAGAGCAAAAACTACTGGAGAGGTCCGAAAGGGAGATTCCTACCTCAGAGGTAGGCTCTTTTATAATGGAGAAACTCAAGGAGCTGGATAAGGTAGCCTATGTCCGATTTGCCTCCGTATACAGGGAATTCAAGGACATCAACGAATTTATGGACGAGCTGAAAGCCCTGCTGGAGAAATAAGCTCCTTGGGGGTAAATTGCCCCCTTTTCTTTGGGATTGTACGCCCTCCTATACTCTGCGCCGTTCTTGGTAGTCAAGCAATAGTGACGGATACTTTGTGCTTATTGTGGTTCCTCTAACTGAGGAGGGGTAAGGGTAAAGCCGAGCTGCTGTAACATATCCAACATGTTATAAACAAGCCACTCCTCCGCTATCTTTCCGTCAACTACCCGGGAAATAGCGATCCCAGTTATACGAAACTTTTTGCCTGTGGGCGGAAGTTCCCCAAGAGGACCAACGAGAGTACCTGTGTTTGTGGCGGTCGCTGTCCAACGCGTCACGACCTTGTCACCTTTCACAATCATCTCATCGAACACGAGATAGTGATCAGGGAAAGCAGTAAGACTCGATGTAGTCCAACTCTTAAAACCGTCGAGACCGACGATGTCTTCGGGGAAAGCACAATGATGCAACACATACTCAGGGTCAAAAACCTCCTCGACTATGGTTAGGTTACCCTCATTCCAAATTTCCAGATAACGGTCAAGAAGGGCTTTGGCTTCTTCTTCAGTGATTGCCTCTTCAACTGGCTGTTGGCAGCCAAAAGTAAAGCAAAGCAGGACTACGGCGACGATCGGTGTAATTTTTGCCAATAGCCGAATTGACCTTTTCATTTTTCTCCTCCTTGCTGGTTGCACCAGCATCCTAAGTCATGAATAAACCCAAAATTTAACAATAGGGAGATGGTTCATAATGGTACATATGGAATATCTATAGACCTAACTTCCTTCAATATTAGTTAATTAAGTATAAGGTATAGGAATTTGAACTTTTACTAATTGGCAATTTTTCCCATTATTTTATTGCGTCTCCCCAATTCCCAGCTTAAGATATTATAGCACAGAAAAATTTAGATGCATAATTCTCTGAGTTAAATATATATTCTGCGGTTGCTTGATATTAGCGACCGCCGTAATCAGGAAGTTTATTTTGCGGTCTATCTTTCTTCGGGCGTGTAAGAAAGGTCGGGACGACGGCTGCCAATTTTTATCTCATATTTCCTCAGCAGAGCCCGGGTCTTCTTCAGCAGAGCTTGACCTTCTTCTCCAAATGACTTAAAAGTTTCCTCTTCCTGGCTGTAAAAGACCGAGGCGCTTTCGGCACTTTCGGCGAGAACATAAAGGGGCATTTCGTTTCCTATACTCCCAATGTAGGTGGCGTAGCCGTGAGAAATATTTTTGCTTTTATACAGCTCCACCCACGCTTTGAGGATTTCCTCAAACTCTTTTTCCTTGCCAAACTCGACATAGAGATAGGTCCAATAAACGAAATTTCTCTGCTCAGACCTGGGCCTCGGGGTTTTGGAAGAATAGGAGAGCTCGCGCGCATAGAAAAACAGAGTGGATTGGTAGTATTCACGGGTGCCCGCAGCACTCTTTAATAGTGACTTCCATTGTTCCTCTCCCATCATTTTTTGTAGCTCGCCCGCAGCCTGGTAAAAGTTGTCTATGTCTGCAAAGTTCTTCATCAGATAAGAGAAGAAGTAGTGAAAACCGTCAATGCAATACACATCACATGAGTAGGGAAATTTGTGCCTGGCAAATTGGGCTACAGCTTCCTTTATATGCGCCTCATATTGCTCGACCATGGACGGTTTGACCACATCCTCTTCAACGATAAACAGCGGTGGCTCCTGTTGACTGCCCTGTGCCAGCATTGATTGAGTACAGAGAACAGCGAGAAGTCCCACAAACAATACGACGAAAATTTTACCTCTCATAGTACCTATCCTCTTTATTGGTTAATAAAGTAAGCATCAGGAAATGGCTTTTTTGGATTAATCTCCATTTTCCTGTATTGATTTACTTGACGGATTTTACCGCAGGATAATTTTGAAGCCAAGTAAAACTGCTGCCAGTCAAAATAACGAGAAATAAGAGCAGGAAATATAAAAAGATATTCCACAGCCTGCTTCAGCCTATTAAATCTTCCACATTCTATTACTTATGCAAATATACTCTCCCTTATTTCCATGGATAATAAGGGCAGAAAATGACGCTGAGTTTGATATAAATCTTGAGCGCCTCAGGAAAGCCAACATTATTCCAGGGGTAACAATGCATAATCTTTTAGTAAATATTATGCAAATTTTATACCTCTGATCAACTGTGAAATTATACTGCCTACTATCGGGTGTGCCCGAATCATAATTAGCCCTTCGCAGAAAGAGAGATTTACCTTATAATGAGAGAGGGGTAAGAGAGTCCATAAATAGAACCCATTACATTATGAAAAAACTGACCGACATAGGGGAGCTTGGCATCATCAAAAGATTTCAGCAGCGATTCCCCGTTAAAAGTCCCCGGGTGGTAATGGGAATCGGAGATGACACCGCCATATTGAAGGGGGAAAAGGGGGGTTACGAGCTATTTACCACCGACATATTAATCGAGGAGGTTCATTTCCGGCGCTCCTCTACCGCTCCCTACCTTCTGGGGAGGAAGTCCCTGGCGGTAAACATCAGTGATATTGCCGCTATGGGTGGAGAGCCTCAGTACTTTCTCCTCTCCCTGGGAGCGCCTCCGAAGACGACCCTCGACTATCTGGACCAGTTGATGGAAGGGATGCTCTACGAAGCCTCCCGCTGGGGGGTATCCTTGATAGGGGGCGATACCTCCTCCTCTCCCGAGAGGCTCATAATAAACATCGCCCTGTGGGGAAGGGTGAAGAAAAAAGAAGTGCTCACCAGGTCGGGAGCAGGGGTGGGCGACAGCATCTTTGTCAGCGGCAAGCTGGGCAGCTCAGCCATGGGCTTGAAGCTTCTGCAAAGGGGGTATGGCCTTCAAGGAGAAGAGCTCTCCTCTCCAAAAGGGAAGGGCAAGCCACCCGAGGAGCCTCACATCCGAGAGTGCCTCGCTTCCCACCTCTCGCCGGAGCCAAGGGTGGAGCTGGGAAAAGCCATAGCCTCCCACCATGTGGCAAGCTCCATGATCGACATCAGCGATGGTCTCTCACGTGACCTCATGAATATCTGTCGGGAAAGCCGCACGGGGGCTCAGCTTCTAAAAAACCGTATCCCCCTATCCGAAGCAGTTCTTCATCTTGCCGCCGAGCAAGGAGAAGACGCCCACCAATTCGCCCTCCATGGGGGTGAAGATTACGAGCTGTTGTTCACCGTCCCCTCCGACAGGTTGAGGAAGATGGAGAAGCTCCTTGAGAAAGGGTTGCCCACCCCCGTAACCATGATAGGCTCCATCACCCGACAGGAGCAGGGGCTCACCATGGTTGACCAAGAAGGAAACTGCCAGCCCCTCCTGCCGGGGGGATACGAGCACTTCGTTCCCCACAAAATATAGCAGAGCCCAGCATTGTGAAATATTATGTTTAGTGGTAGAGGCAAAAAGATACTGAAGACTCTTCTGGGGTTGAACGACACCGTGCATAGAACTGCTCTCGCCTTTGCCCTGGGAATCTTCATCGGCTTAAGCCCCCTGCTCGGTCTTCAAACCCTGCTGGCGCTGTTCATCGCTTTCGCTTTTAAGCTGAACCGGGCAGCCGTTCTTGTAGGAACCCTGGTGAACAACCCGTGGACCATTCCCCTCATATATCCTGCCGAGTTCCTTCTGGGAGCCTCCCTGCTGGGCTCACCAGGACATGCGCTCTCTGGGTTAAAATGGGGCTCATTTTTATCGCTCTCGGTCTTAGAGCAGATAAAGAGCATTCTGCTGCCTATCTTTTTCGGATACATCCTTGTGGGTATAGGAATCGCCATTGGGGCTTACTTCGTAACCTTTCGCCTGATATTTTCTTACCGCCAGAAGGCATCTCTGACAGAGTCCTCCACCCAGCACCCCGGCGGAGGCCATCCCTTATAAACAGAGGTGCCTGAGGAGAAGGTGAGAGATGTTTAGCTTCCGGGTCATAAATTCCGACCGGCAGAGCCGTGCCCGACTGGGGGAGATAGCTACCCCCCATGGAGTGGTGCAGACTCCTGTATTTATGCCCGTAGGAACCCAGGCGACAGTTAAATCCCTTACTATAAAGGAGTTAGAGGAGCTGGGGGTGGAAATCATCCTCAGCAATACCTACCACCTCTATCTGCAGCCCGGTCATAAGATAATCGAAAAGTTAGGTGGTCTGCATCGGTTCACCTCCTGGAACAAACCGATACTCACTGACAGCGGCGGCTTCCAGATATTCAGCTTGGGAACACTGCAGAAGGTGAAGGAAGAGGGCATCTACTTCACCTCTCATCTTGATGGGAGCAAGCACTTCCTCTCCCCGGAGATGGTCATCGACATTCAGAAATCTCTGGGAGCCGACATAATAACCACCCTCGACCAGTGCATCCCTTACCCTGCCTCTTATGAATATGCTCGCGAGGCAATGGAGATAACCCTCCAGTGGGCAAAACGGAGCCGGACCCATTTCGGGGATAAGACCCAGGCTCTGTTTGCTATTGTCCAGGGTAGCACCTACCCTCAACTGAGAGAGGAGTCCCTTTCCCGGTTGCTGGAGCTTGATTTCGAGGGAATAGCCATAGGGGGACTCAGCGTAGGAGAACCCAAAGACCTGATGTATGAGCTATTAGAGTTCATGGAACCCCTCCTCCCTGCGGATAAGCCCCGCTACCTTATGGGATTGGGCACCCCCCAAGACCTCTTCGACGCCGTCGCCTTAGGCTATGATATGTTCGACTGCGTCATGCCCACCCGCAATGCCCGCAATGGGTGCCTGTTCACTCGTAAAGGGAAGGTAATGATAAAAAATGCCCGCTATGCCGATGACCCGCGTCCGATAGACCAGGAGTGCACCTGCTATACCTGCCGCCATTTCTCCCGCGCCTATCTTCGCCACCTCTTTATGGCCAAGGAGATCCTCTCCGCTATTCTCAACACCCACCATAACCTCCATTTTTATCTTGACATTATGAGAAAAATAAGGCAATCTATTAAGGATGAGAAATTGGCGGAGTTGAAAGATTCGTTTTTCAGCTCCCCTGAAAGCGGATAAGGGAGAGAAGAAAAGTGCTCCGATCTCGGAGTTAAATTTTTTATAAAAAGAGAAAACGATTTGCTTCAGGAGGTTTAAACTTTATGAGCTTAAGCCTTTTTATGATGGCTCAGCCCCAAGGCGGCGGTGCAGGGTGGATGGGGCTCCTTCCCCTTATCATTATCTTTGCCATCTTCTACTTTCTCATGATAAGCCCCATGCGGCGTAAGCAGAAGAGGCTTCAGATGTTGATAAGCAACCTCAAAACCGGTGATAAGATAATCACTACCGGTGGTGTCTACGGCACCATCATTGGGGTTAGCGAGGACCGTATCCAGCTGAGAATAACCGAGCGGGTGAATATCGACTTAGCTAAAAATGCCGTAGCAGGTCTGCAACCGGAGAGAAAGTAATCCCTTTCTGCTTCCCGGCACTTCACCCATATCCGGCAAGCTAAAAATGGGGTTAAGTTCTGAGTTTTACCTCGCAAAAGAGGTCAATTAATGAGAGACAGATATACCACCACCAGAGGTACCATATTATCCACTATAATGTCCAACCAAATGGTAAAGTCCTATGTGGAGCAATCAGATAAGTACCTGGAGGCGGCGGGTTATACAGAGCATGGTCTGAGACATGCGGAGTTTACCGCTCAGATGTCGGGGGAGATCATAACCTGCCTCGGCTACCCCTTTAAAGATGCCGAGTTGGCTTCCATAGCTGGCTTCCTCCACGATATTGGGAACTTCATGGGGAGAGAGAACCACGGTATAGCCGGGGCTCTGCTGGTGCAGCCTATTTTGCTCTCCCTGGGTATGTCCCCCATAGAGGTTGCCTGTGTTATGGGAGCTATTGCCAACCATGAGGAGGAAAAGCTCACGCCAGCCGACTCCATCTCGGCTGCGGTGGTCATTGCCGATAAAGCCGATGTCCACCGCTCAAGGGTCCGCAGTACCAAATTTATCGATTTTGATGTTCACGATCGAGTGAACCATGCCGCCACTGACTCCAAATTGAATATCGACCCCGAGGAAAAAACCATAACCCTCAGCCTGAGCATCGACACCGAAATTTCACCGGTGATGGAATACTTCGAGATATTCCTCTCCCGAATGGTGATCTGCCAAAAGGCAGCCATTGTGCTCGGCTGTAAATTTCAGTTGATAATCAACGATACCCGATTAGTCTAAAAAGGACAGACTATGCCAAAAAAGATTGTCTGGAGGATAGTGCTGATTGTGACTATCGTTGGGCTCTCCCTCTTCCTGATATACCCTCCCCAGGAAAAGATAAAGCTGGGACTCGACCTTAAAGGGGGGAGCCATCTTGTCCTTCAGGTTAATATCGAAGATGCCCTGGAGAACGAGGTGGACCAAGCCCGGGAGTGGCTGGCAGACTCTCTCATTGACGAATCGATACCCTTCTCTGAGGTGGTGAGAAAAGAGGACCGCACCCTGGAAATCATAGCAGAGGCGCCCCAGGAAGAGCCGATAAAAGAGATGCTGAAGGATAGGATGCCCTCCTGGGACTACACCCTTCACCGGGAGAGACCAAACCGCTGGGTTCTCAGCTTTAAAGAATCCGCCATCAAGGAGATGGAGGAGAGAACCGTGCGTCAGGCTCTGAATACCCTGCGCAATCGGGTGGATGAATTCGGGGTGGAAGAGCCTACCATCCAGCGGCAAGGCCTGGGGGGGAATCGGATAGTCCTCGAGCTCCCCGGTCTGGACGATCCGGGGAGGGTAAAGGAGAAAATCAAAACTGTCGCTCAACTGGAATGGAAAGAAGTGGTCTCCGGTCCCTACCCCTCCCGAGAGGAAGCCATGAGACAGCTTCAGAGCACCTTGCCCGATGGTACCGAGCTGCTCCCCGTGGTGGGACAAAACCAGTTTGGCGAAGGGACCACCCCTTACATTTTGTTGAGAAAGGCATCCGTGGTTACTGGCAAAGACCTGAAAAATGCCTACCGCAGCGCCGATGAGAACAACCTCCCGGCAGTCTCCTTCTCCCTCAATGCCGAAGGGTCGCGCATATTCAGCCGCTACACTGCCCAGCATATTGGTGATTTGTTAGCTATTGTCCTGGATGATAAGGTGCACTCATATCCAGTGATTCGCACTCGCATAACCGGCGATGGGCAGATAACCGGCAGCTTCACTATTCAGGAAGCCGAAGATTTAGCCCTACTACTGAGATCGGGGGCTCTGCCGGCTTCCATGACCTACCTGGAAGAGCGGAGCGTAGGTCCCTCCCTCGGCAGGGACTCCATCAGGCTGGGCATCTATGCAGCGGTCATCGGTCTGCTTCTGGTCATCCTCTTTATGTTAATTTATTACAAGAAATCGGGCATTAATGCGGTGGTGGCGCTGCTGCTCAATATAGTTATCGTTCTGGGGGTCTTAGCCTATTTCAGAGCAGCCCTGACCCTGCCGGGGATTGCCGGCTTTATTCTGACTATAGGGATGGCGGTGGATGCCAATGTGCTGATATTTGAGCGTATTCGGGAAGAGCTGCGAGAGGGGAAGAGTGTGAGGACAGCGGTAAGCTCGGGGTTCCGCAAGGCGTGGCGCACCATTCTGGATGCTAACCTCACTACCCTCATTGCCGCCCTCTTCCTCTTACAATTTGGCACTGGCCCGGTGAAAGGTTTTGCCGTCACCCTCAGTGTGGGGGTACTGGCGAGCATGTTTACCGCGGTCTTCGTCTCCAGAACTATCTTTGAGGCGCTCATCTTCCGCCGCGGTCCGCGGGTAGAAAAGCTGAGCATATAAGCTATGAGATTATTCCGTGATACCAATATAGACTTCTTGGGCAAGAGGTATATCTTTCTCAGCCTGTCGGGGCTGTTAATCCTCATCGGAATAATCTTCGTCATTATGAAAGGGGGGCTTAATTACGGAATAGACTTTGCCGGAGGGACTATGATCCGTATCATCTTCCAGACCCCACCTCCCATAGATAACATTAGGATTAGACTGGCGAATCTCAACCTGGGGGATACCGAGATCAAGACCTTTGGTGATGAAAGGGAGGTATTAATCAGGGTAGAGAGGATTACCCCCCGCGGAGGGGAAAATGATACAGGCCCGGGGCAATCGGAAAAAACCCTGGAGGAAATGGCTTCGGAGATGGTTATCAACTCCTTCCGCAGCTCTACCGAACAAGACGCCCTCAAAAATGGGCTTATCGACCTCAACAACACCGGCAGAGAGGTGATCCACCGGGTTCTTGAAGAGAGGTCAGCCTCAGCTTCCATTTCAGAGGAGATAGCTCGGCAAATCGTTGAGCTGCGAGACGAAAACAGGGGCTTGCTGAACAGCTTCGAGCAACTCTCTTCAATTCCCGGAATGAGCCAGGAGATAATGAATACCCTGAAAGGGAATTTCTTCCTGGGGAGCTTTCATGTCGCTCAGGTGGAGATGGTGGGACCCAAGGTGGGAGCTGACCTCCGCCGGAAGGCGATCTATGCTATCAGTTTTGCCCTCATAGGAATCCTCTTCTACATCACCATTCGCTTCCAGTTCCGCTACGCCATAGCGGCTATCATCGCTCTGGTGCACGATGTCACCATCACCACCTCTCTTTTCGCTATGTCAGGAAGGGAGTTCAATCTGCCCATCGTGGCCGCGCTACTGACTATTCTCGGGTACTCTCTGAACGATACTATTGTGGTCTTCGACAGAGTAAGGGACAACATGAAGTTCATGAGAAGAGAGAGCTTAGAAAGGGTCATTAACAAGAGCATCAATCAGACCCTTGGCCGCACTATATTGACATCTACCACCACCCTTATTGTGGTCTTGTGCCTTTATTTCATCGGAGGAGCAGTAATTAACAGCTTCGCCTATGTAATGCTGGTGGGAGTAGTAGTAGGAACCTATTCCTCTATGTATATTGCCAGCCCGGTGCTGGTCGTCTGGCATCAAATCTCCCCGGCTAAAGGTAAACGATAATCCTTTTGGGGAATAATAACCCCCACCAATTCTCTTTGCGCAGTGGCATTTAAAATAATCGGCTACATTCTTCTCTACCTTTTTCTTTTGGGAGGGCTGCTATCTATCATCTTCGCCCTGCCAGGCACAGCTATCATCGCCGGGGTAGCCTTTATCTATGCTCTTCTGACCCATTTTGATAAGCTCGGTCTGAACCCTCTGCTTCTTATAGCTTTTATAGCTGTGGTAGCCGAGCTGCTGGAGTTCCTTGCCGGGGCAGCCGGAGCATCCAAGTTTGGGGCTTCTCGCTGGGGAATGTTAGGGGCGGTGGTCGGTGCAATAACCGGTGCCATCCTGATGGCTCCCCTCTTCTTTGGGTTGGGAGCCCTGCTGGGTGCTATTGCCGGTGCCTTTACCGGGTCTTTCTTGCTGGAATACCTTTCGGGAAAGAATCTCACTGAAGCTCTCCAGGCAGGGGTGGGCTCTCTGCTGGGGAGGGTAGCCGCTATAGTGATAAAGTCCCTGCTGGGGGTCATCCAAATCGTCATCATAACCTACACACTTATTGCTTGAGCCAGAAACATCCCTTAAATCAGGGGGTTATGGCTTTGTTCCCTCCGTTATCTGTTTTATATCCTGAGCTTTTAGATTGACTTTTATCGTATTTGATGGTATAAAAAATAAAAAGGTGTAATGATGTTGTCCTGGGGATTGAGTATTTGTATGTTAATGGAACAGCCCCTTGCTTTCCGGGGGAGCGTGGTAGATTTGATAAAAACTGCCAGTCCCCTGGTGAAAGGGGTGCTTCTTATTTTGTTATTCTTCTCCATCGTCTCCTGGGCCATCATGGCAGATAAATACCGGCTCATTAAAAGAGCCAAGCGTCAGAGCAGGGCTTTCTTGCAGATTTTTCGCAAAAGCGGGAAATTCTCGGAGGTAAATGCCGTCTGCCAGAACCTGAAACACAGCCCACTGGTGGGGTTGTTCTTGGCCGCCTTTAACGAACTGAACTACCAGCTCAGAACAAGCTATCTTAAGGCAAACCCCGAGAAGGTAGACGTATCGGTTAAACCGAAGATGACGGTATATAACTTAGACAGCATAAATCGAGCTCTGCAACGAGCCTCCATGGTAGAGGTGAACAAGTTAGAGCGCAGCCTCAATTTTTTAGCTACCACTGCCAGCGTCTCCCCCTTCATAGGGCTCTTCGGCACCGTCATGGGCATCGTCAGCGCCTTTCAGGCTATCGGGCTTAGAGGAACTGCCAACCTGGCTATGGTGGCCCCTGGCATATCGGAAGCTCTGGTGGCTACCGCTGGAGGATTGCTGGCAGCCATACCTGCAGTCATCGGTTACAACTACTTCCTCAACAAGATAAAAATCCTGGCATCGGAGATGGACGATTTCTCCTCCGAATTTATCAGTATAACCGAGAGAAACTTCACCTGAGGCCACTATGGAACTTCACGAAAGGGAGAGAAGGACAACCGGCTCCTTGAGCCAGATGAATGTGATACCTCTGGTAGATGTGGTGCTGGTGCTATTGATTATCTTTATGATCACCGCCCCCTTTATGTATCACGGCATAGATGTGAACTTGCCCGAAACCGTCTCGGGAAAGGATACCTCTGCCAGGCGGTTCGTCATCAGCATCAGAGCAGACCGACGCATCTATATAAATAAAGACCCGGTCCATATAAACCTCCTGGACGACCGTCTATCCAAAATAGCTCTGCTGGGCCCCAACTTACCGGTATTCCTCCGGGCAGATAAGGATGTCCCCTATGGATTTGTGCTCCTCATAATGGACAAGGTGAGGGGGGCAGGGATAGAACAGGTTATGATGGTCACCACCCCCTTGCCCGAGACTGCCCAGAAAAGATAGCGCTATGGATATAAATCAGCTTCTCGAAAAAAGAAAACAGCAGCAAGGCAGCTATCTGCCTATGTTCATTCTGTCCCTTATTCTCCATGGAGTTATCATTATATCCATCGTCCTGCTGCCCTCCTTTTCTTCGCCCCGTTACTCCTTTCCCAAATTTATAAGTGCCAGTCTGGTTGATTTCCCCTCTCTGCCTGGATTAGGAGGAGGCGCTGGCGGCGGAGGTGGAGGAGAAGGAGGTCTGCCTCAGGGAGAGCTTTCAGGAGATGAATCCGAGGAGGAGACCTCCCCTCCCGAGGTTAAGGAAGAGAAGAAACCGGAGCTCACCTTTTCCCATAAAGATTCTGAAGCGCCTGCACCCAAACTGGAGGAAAAACCCCAGAAGCAAGCTCCCAAGCCGGTTCGCCAGACCGAACCAAAGGGTAAAACCTCCTCTCAGAAGGGAAGCAGGAAGGGAGCACAAGGAGGGGGCAATGTAGGGGCTATCGGCGGGCGCATCGGGGGAGGGTCTGGCTTCGGTGGTGCAGGTGGTGGTGGCAGTGGGAGTCTGGGAGACCTGGACTCCATCAGCCTGGAGTTAGCCTGGTACCAGGCAAACCTCACCAATATCCTCCAGAGCAACTGGGCCACCTCGGTATCCAGCCCAGCTACCAAAGGGCTGGTCGTGGTGGTGAACTTCACCATTTTGAAGGATGGCACCATAACCAATGTGGAGATTGTCCAAGGAACGGGTGATTTTGCCCTCGACCAGGCGGTGCTCCGGGCGGTACTCCGTTCCAGCCCGCTCCCACCATTGCCGTGGGAGATAAAGAAAGATAGACTTATAGCTCAGTATGAATTCGTCTATTAGAGAACTGCGCCGGAAGGAAGCAAGATGAGGATAAAACTCGTTATAATAGTTGCTTTCGCTCTTTTCTGCTGGAGCACCCTTTTTTATCCTCAACAGCAGATTCCCGATATTAGAGGGAAAATATATGGCAAAGGGGGAGTGAGAATCAAGATCGCCCTTCCCGGTTTCCACCCTGAAGAGAGTTCAGAAACGACTATATCGGCTGCCCAGAAAGTCCACCAGGTTCTTTGGGACGACCTGCAATTCTCCGGCATCTTTCAGATAGTCAAAAAAGAGTATTACAGCCTTATCTCTCCCCTCGACGAAAACAGAATAAACTTTGAGGACTGGGCCTCCATAGGTGCCGAAGCGCTGCTGGCGGGGAATGTCAGTTGTCAGGAGGACAAGCTAATAGTGGAGGGGAGACTCTTCGATGTAAAAACCGGTCAGCAGATGATAGGGAAGAGATACCGCTCCGAGACAGACCAGTACCGCCCCATAGCCCACACCCTGGCCGCCGAAGTCATCGACGCCGAAGTCATCGACGTCGGCTGGCGTGTACGGCAGCACCGGGAGCCGACGCGTCCGAAGCACCTGCGCTACTCCCCGATCGCAGACCGTCTGTATGAAATGGGGCGTGTCGGCCAAAAGACCAGCAAGGGTTGGTTCCGGTACGACGCGGGAAGCCGCACGCCGATCCCGGACCCCGAGGTAGCGGAGCTCATCGCGCGCACGTCGGAGGAGTTGGGCATCGAGCGGCGCGAGGTTTCGGACGAGGAGATTCTCCAGCGCTGCTTGTACCCGCTCATCAACGAGGGCGCAAAAATCCTCGAGGAG
>NJBL01000014.1 GCA_005223145.1 bacterium (candidate division B38) B3_B38
GGTGGGAGATACCGTTCACCTGTCGGGGTGTCGCACGAGCCTCAGAGGAGGAGCTGCAGGTGATGTCGTCGGTGACCACCCAGATCGTGTCGTCTCCACAGAGGACATACAGCTTATCCAGGTTGTCATTTACCTTCACCCGCATGGGGTCATATCCCACAGGAATGGTGTCAGAACACACCTCTCCTGTGCTGTCGTTGTAAATGAGGATGCTCTCTCTGTCGAAGGCATCGATGTAGACCCGGCGGTAATTGGGGCTTGAGGGATTGAGATTGATGTCTATATCATATAATATTACCCCCAGCTTATCGGAGGTGGTTACCGTATCGCCAAAATTCCGGTTGATGATGGATATGGTAAGGTCGTCCTCATTATCGACAAAGAGCATGTTAGTATCCTCATTGACGGCTATGAAGCGGGGCCAATCGCCTACATCAATGGTTTTCACCTCGATGTTGGTCTCCCCATCAATGACCACCACCTTCCCCTGCATGGGCCAGAGGTACTGTGTGGCGTAAATCAGATTCCTTGACTCATCAATGGCAATTCCTAACACCCTGGAGTCTGTTATGCTGGTAGCTATATTGGTGACCTCGCTTCTCCTCTCTCTGACCACATCTATGGTTGCATCCCCCAGGGGAAGGTAGATTTTTCCACTGGTCTCGTTTATGGCTATCTCACCGGTGGGGCCAGCGGTCAAGGTTATTATGCGATAGATGGAGTAATTGGAAGCATCAATAGAGAGAAGGATATTATTGTCTCTCTGAACCAGGTAAACCCGGTTGAGCCTCTCATTGACCATCAGGCGAGAGTAACCTACACCCCGGTAAGGGAGGTTGAGCCTGGCGAGCATGGTCTGGCTGGTGCCGTCAATGAAATAGAGGACATCCTCCTCCTCATCCACCACGAAAATCTTGTTGGTTTTTTCATTTACGGCAATCTGAACCGGCGAGGGTCCTACCGGGATTTCGCTGACCGCATGGCTGATGCCATCGATGACCACCAGGCGGTCTTCAAGATAATCGGTCACATAGATGGTGTTGGTGGCTTCATTTACCGCTAATTGTCTGGAAAACCTCTGACCGGCGAGATGTCCTATATCACCCCCAATGGATATGGTAGCCAACACCTTTTTATTCACTCCATCCACCACTACCACCTGGGTATCGACAATATTGGTATATTGGGGAAGGCGATTGAGTATATATACCCGGTGGGTGGTCTCGTTGATAGCAATGTCTGAAAAGAATTCTCCACAGGGAAGATTGTCAACCACACCAGTAGCACACTCCACTATGGAGAGGCTATTGCAAGCACCGCCTGAGAGAAACAGACGGTTAAGACCCCGGTCATAGACCATCCCCTGGGGGAATTCTATATTACCTGCCAGGCTGCCGGGAAGGAAATTGACCGTGTCCACCACCCGCTGGGCATATCCCACCTCCACATTCACCATAAGAAGTAATACCAAGCTACACAAAATAGGAAAAAATATGCTCAGAAAAACAGACCTAATATTCATTTCCCCTTACTCCTTTATTCAATTGGGCAATAGTTGAAGAACCTTCTTAATTACATGAGCCATTATCACCCCCTTCCCACCTCAAAGCATTTGAAATCCCGACCGTAAAAGAGTTCTTTAATTTTAAATATTATTTGCAGATATTACAACCATTAAAATTCTATTCAGCAAAAATACTTCCTAATCTTTCTTCATCTGGGAATAGAACTCAGCTAATTTCCCCTCTATCAACTGCTGAATGTGTTTCAGACCCTGGGGGGTGGAGGCTTCAAACCGCATCACTATAATTGGCTGGGTATTGGAGGGGCGCACCAGACCCCACCCATCGTCAAAGACCACCCGCACCCCGTCCACATCAATGGTCTGATAGCGCTGAGAGAAGTATTCCCTCATCCGCTCCACCAGCTTGAACTTAATCTCCTCGGGGCAATCCCGGCGGATTTCGGGGGTGGAGTAGGTTCGGGGGAGGTCTGCCAGAAGCTCCGACAGGCTCCGCTTGGTGCGGGAGAGAATCTGAATCAGCCTGCAGGAGGCGTAGATGGCATCGTCATAGCCGTAGTATTCATCTGCGAAGAAGAGATGACCGCTCATCTCCCCCGCCAGTGGTATGCCATCCTCCCTCATCTTCTTCTTAATCAGGGAATGACCGGTCTTCCACATCACCGGCTGACCCCCGTGCTTTTTTATATCATCCACCAGTGTCTGGGAGCACTTCACCTCGAACAGAATCTTGGCGCCCGGCTGGCGGGAGAGGAGGTCGCGGGAGAATATCACCAGGAGCTGGTCCCCCCAGATTATGCTTCCTTTCTCATCTATCACCCCCAGTCGGTCGGCATCTCCATCGTAGCCGCAGCCCAGGTCGTAGCCGAGGGTGGTGACCGTGTGTATCAGGTCGGTGAGGTACTCGGGAACGGTGGGGTCGGGGAAGTGATGGGGGAAATTCCCATCGGGCTGGCAGTAAAGCTCCTTTACCTCGCAGCCCAGCCCCCGCAGGAGAGGAGGGGCTACAAGCCCCGCAGTTCCGTTGCCGGCATCGACCACCACCTTTACGGGGCGGTCGAGCTTGAGCTTCGATTTCAGCAAGGCGATGTAGTCATCGATGATATAATAGCGGTCAACCTTTCCCGCTCCTTTGCTGAACTTCCCCTCTTCAATTATCCGTCGAATATCCTGAATCCTCTCGCCGTAGAGGGTGCTGGTTCCGTGGGCGATTTTAAAGCCGTTGAACTCCGGGGGATTGTGGCTCCCGGTGACCATAATCCCCCCCTCCTTCTTCAGGTGATAGATAGAGAAGTAGAAGACCGGGGTGGGGACAACTCCCAAATCGGTAACCGAGCAGCCGGTGGAGAGCAATCCCCTGATTACCGCCTGGCTGTAAGATTCCGAAGAGAGGCGGTTATCTCTGCCCACCACCATCCTCTTCAGCCCATCTCGCTGGAGGTAGGTTCCTGCGCCGCGACCGATGAGCTCGGCTATCTCCTCGTTAAGGTCGACATCCACCGTCCCCCGGATGTCATACTCACGGAATATGTGCCTTTTCATAGATTAACCCCCTTTTTTCACATTCTATGTGGTAAACTATCTTATCAGGAAGGGATTTCGCTAAGAGAGACAATTTTGCCGCGGTCGATATCGTAGAGCTGGTACTGGCGGCTCCCCAGTCCTATCTTCTCGGCGTAGCTCAGCTGTACCGACCAATCCACACTGGGGTGTAAAGCTCTGAATTTATCCCCTCCCGGCTTAAAAGCGGAGGTGAGGGCGGAGTTGGACAGCCCCCTTTGGTGGTTCACCAGGTCCGCCGAAGCCTGGTCGATAGCCACCGGGTCTTTTGCCCCCAAAATACCGATATTGGGCACCACCGGGTTATCGCTCCAGGGGGCGCAATCGCAATCGGGAGTGATGTCAAGCAGGAAGTTGAAGAAGGCGAATTTCCCTTTCTTCGCTTGCAGAATAGCCCACACCACCTCGGCAATCTTCTCCCCCACCCTCTCCGGCTTCTCCGTCCACAGCACTCGCAATGCCCCCTGGGGACAGAAGACGATGCAATCGGCACATCCTACGCACTTACTATAGTCAAAGACCGCCTTCTCCTCCTCCATGGTGACCGCTCCGCTGGGGCAGACCTCAACACATTCGCCGCAGCCAGAGCACAGAGCTTTATCGCGGAACTCCGGCTTCACTTCGGCGTGCAACTGCTGTTTGGTAGAGCGGGAAGCCAACCCCATGCCTATATTCTTCAAGGTGCCCCCAAAGCCGGTGAGCATATGACCCTTGAAGTGGCTCAGGCAGACCAGGGAGTCGGCATAGTGCACATTGCTCCCGTAGCGGACGGTCTGAAGATGCTTGAGGTTGACCTTCACCTCCACAAAGTCGTGAGACCGAATCCCATCGGCTATAATGATAGGAGCATCAGTGGACTCATAGCCGAAGCCGTTCCTCAACGCCAGCAGCAGATGGTCCACGGCGTTCTGCCGTGCCCCCCGATAGAGGGTATTGGAGTCGGTGAGGAAGGGCTTCCCACCCCGCTGGCGTATCTTCTCCACCATCTTGCGCACATAGATAGGTCGCAGAAAGCTGGTTCCCAGCGGCTCCCCGAAATGGAGTTTGATGGCCACCAGCTCCCCTTCAGAGATGAATTCTATCCCCACCCTCTCAATGAGCCGTCCCCACTTAATCAGAAGGCTCTGATGCTCGTAGGCACGGGAAGAGGTGAAATAAACGGTCGTTTTCATAATATCACCAAGGGAGGGGCTCCCTCACCCCGCAATAACCTCCCGTCTGGTAGTGATGTGGTCGATCCTCCTCTGATTGGGGAGGAATCCAATGCCCGGCTCCGTGGGCACCGTGATGTTCCCATCCTTGTCCACTGTTACCGGAGGGTCTATAATGTCTTCTTTATAATAGCGGTTGCTGGCAGATATATCCCCGGGCAATGTAAAATTCTCCAGGGTGGAGAGGGCAATATTGTGCGCTCGCCCGATCCCCGACTCCAGCATGCCACCACACCACACAGGTACTTTATGGGCAAGGCAGATGTCGTGCAGGAGCTTAGCTTGGGATAGCCCCCCTACCCTTCCTTGCTTGATGTTTATTATGCGGCAGCTTCCCAGCTCTATCGCCCTTTCCCCCTGCCTGGGCGAGGTAATGCTTTCATCCAGACAGAGCGGAGTTCGCAGTTGCGATTGCAATCGGGCGTGGTCAGCCAGGTCTTCGTAGTGGAGCGGCTGCTCAATCATCATCAGATGGTAATCGTCCAACCGCTTCAGGGTGTCTATATCCTTTAGGGTGTAAGCCCCATTGGCATCGACCATGAGGGGAGCTTCCTGGTAACTCTGGCGAAGAGCGCTTAGCACATCGGTATCCCAGCCGGGCTTTATCTTAACCTTAATCCGCTGGTAGCCCCGGGAGAGGTAGTACTCAACCCTCTTAAAAAGCTCATCCGGGGAATCTTCAATCCCCAGGCTGACCCCGGAGCTGATGGTCACCCGCTCGCCTCCTAACAGCCGGAACAGCGGCACCCCACGCAGCTTAGCCTCAAGGTCCCAGCAGGCGTTCTCCAGCCCTGCTTTTGCCATACGATGCCCGCGAATGGAACCCAGCATATCATAGACCACCGAAGCCCCCGCCAGCTCCTTCTTAAGCACCAGGGGCACCAGAAACTCCTTCAGCACATACCAGCAGGTCTCGTTGGTCTCGTAGCTGTAAAGGGGAGCTTTTCCGGCAACACACTCCCCGTAGCCAACCAGCCCATCACCGTAAACCTTTACCAGAACTATGCTCCTGGAGTAAGTTCTTCCAAAACTGGTCTCAAAGAAGTGAACCAGGGGGAGCTCAATTTGAATCAGCTCTACCCTGTCTACTTTCACTCAGCTCACCCTCTTGTTTAGCTTCCTCATCACAGAGGGGATTTAAAGGCTATGCCCCCGCTCAAGGTAGTAATAGCTCGCCCCTTCTTGGGTTTTGGGATCTAAGAATTCGGTTATGGTGTAGACGGCTTCAAAGCATCTGGTAAGAGCCTCCCGCACAGCAAAAAGCCATTTACGGGCTAATGCTAAATCCCTGGCTTTAAGTGACTGGATATTATCGGGTATCGCCACCAGGAGCCCCGGAGCAGTAAGGTCAAGTTGGGAAGTAGCAGGTTGAGGAAGTCCCTGCCGATTGCGGACCAAATCCACGGCTTTCATGGCGGGTTTCTCTGCCAGATGTGTGCTTCCTTTTTTCTTATTGATGTGCTCCTCCACACGGGGAGTGGTCAGATGCCACTCTGCCAGCAGTCGGTCAGTGGGCAATCCTTGGTGGAGGATGGAAGTTCCCGGTCCATAGAAATCGACCTCATACTCCCTGATAATAACCCCCAATGAGGTGATGTTTAACTTTGCATTAGCCCTCTCCAGGGGGTCAAAAGCCCACACAATAAGGTCCATCCCCTTTTCCAGCGCCATCCTCCTCTGCTCGAGCTTCAGCAGGCGCCCAATTCCAAGACCCCGGTAATCCTCCTTAACTGCCAGCATATGGGAATAGTGAATCAGTTTCCCCTCCTTCAGGGCGGGGAACCCGTAGACAAACCCAATTAGCTCGCCAGCTTTGCTGTAAGCCCCTACTACCACACCACCGAACCTCTGCGCCAGCACCATCATAGGGAGGGGGACAACACTGCGGTCTTCAAATCCCCAGACCTCCTTCTGCAATTCTTCACAGAGACGAAAACCCTCAAGCTCTCTGATTTCTCGGAGCTGAAAAGATGCCCCTTTTTCATCCTCAGCTGACATCAACCAACAAAATCCTCCCTCTACTTTATCCTTTAGATTATAGCATAAAATAAGGTTTTGCCAACTTCAAAGAAGAGAAGCAAACCAAGTGGAATAAGGGGAGAAGGAAGCTATTTATTCTTCGCAGGGGATTTGGCACAGCGGAAGCCTGTCCCTAAATCGCTTTCAGAAGGGGAGAGCCCCATGCGGGAGGCAGCCCGAGCATAGAAGGGCTCCCCAAACCAGTTGCCCCCCCGCAGGATGTAGTAGCCTCTTCCATAGTCCTCGTCCTGATATTTGGCTCTTGGATAAGGCTTGTAGGGAGTGTCCACCCATTCAGTAACATTGCCAGCCATATCGTTTATACCGAAAGGGCTTTGCCCCCACAAGTAGCTCCCTACTGCTTTGGTGTCGAAAGTTTGTGCCATTTGGATATTGCACCGGTAAAGGGAGAACCCGCCCACCATTTTAATCACTGCAGGCTCTTCTCCCCAGGGATACTCCGCCCCTGAGGTTCCCCGGGCTGCCTTTTCCCACTCTTCCTCCGTAGGAAGCCTCTTGCCGGCCCATTCGGCATAGGCTTTGGCATCGTAATAAGATACACCGACCACCGGATGGTTCCCCTTGCCAAATTCATAGGTATTATTCACCCAGTGAGTTAGTGGCCTATGCCCGGTGGCATCGATAAACTTCTTATATTGGCGATTAGTTACCTCATAGCGGTCGATGTAAAAAGCTTCCACCCAGACCTCCCTGGCTGGCTGTTCATTAGAGAAAATCTCTTCTTTCCATTTCCCAACAGAAGCGAGCCTTTTTGCATTCTCCAGCGATGTCCCCATAGTGAACTTACCCGTGGGAATAAGCACCATCTCTGACAGGGTTATCTCCCTTAGAATTTTAAACTGGAAGAGCAGCAAGGCGGCTACTACGACCAGAAAGACAGCTACTCCTCTCATTAATCCCTTCTTGCGGCCCCACCACTTCCAGCCTATCAGCTGCGAAAGGAGGCGATAGCTGGCAGCGACAAAGATAGTTAACCCCCCAAGCCAGATCATCTTTTTATACAATGATCCCACAGGCATGAGGTAATGGTAGAAGCTCAGCTCCCAACCGGGGTCTAAGATATGGGGTATCAGAGTGCTTATCCCCACCCTTGATACAGCCCAGGAAAACAGACTAATCGGCAGATAGAAGAAGCTCCATACCAGGCGGCGGCTTATCAGCCCCAGCACCAGGGCAAGGACGAAAAATATTATTCCGTGATTGTACACAGGAGTTATCTGTTCTCCTATAGGGAGCAGATAAAATCCGAATATAAACGACCAGATAATGAGAATAATATCTCTATATTTAAGGGAAAAGGATAGATACCCTTCTGCTTCCACCCTTTTTTTAGACATGGTGACCACCGCGGAGATTATCCCCATTAAAGCACCTATCCCGATGATATCCCATAACCCCCGCTGAAATATATAGCTCTGAGACATTCCTTTAGCAACCAGATATGAGCTGGAGACCATCAACCAGAGGGATATCAGGCTAACCAGAGGGTAATCAGATATAAGCCCGATGATTACGCCCTGCACAATAAAAGAGAGCAAAAGACCAAGCTCTATCCCCCCCTCGAGCTCAGGGAACCGAGGGAGGAGAAGAAATCCTACTGCTGCTGCCCACAGAATGATAAGGAGATGCCGACTGAGGCTCCAAACACGGCGTCGCCTCATCAGTCGGTCTTTCCTCTCCACTGCTTTCGGCTGGGCAACCTCCTTCTTACGAGGTTTTAGCCGGGAAAACAACCTACGCAAGCCCCACCAAATGGCAAGCTGTTTTATCACCTTCTGCTCTTTAACAACGGGGATTTTTCCCTCCAGAGCGAGACTGAACTCAGACGCGTTCTTCCAGCGGCGGTTTCTATCTTTCTGCAGACCCTTCATTATGATAGCGTCGTTAATATGGGATGGGATATCAGGAATGGATTTGGGGGGTTCATTGATAATTCTATATTCTATAGCCCCCTCCTGGAAAGGAGGACTCCCACTTAAAAACTCATAAAGCACCACTGCCAGGGAGTAGATATCACTCCGCTGGTCAAGAGGTTCGCCGAGAAGCTGCTCGGGCGACATGTAGATTGGGGTGCCTAATACATACTCGCTGGTAATTTGTTTCAAGGAATCGAATATATTAGCTGCTATACCGAAATCTGTTATTTTGATAATTCCTTCCTTTGTTTTCATAAGATTAGAGGGCTTGATGTCCCGGTGAATCACTCCCCTTTGGTGGGCATATGCCAATCCCATACATATCTGCTTAGCATACTGGATGGTCTCATCAATAGTGAACTTCTTCCTCCGCTTCAGCATCTGCTCAAGATTCTCTCCATCGATGTATTCCATAGTGATGAACTTATACCCCTCCATATCCTCAAAGTTGTGAAGGCGGACAATATTCTGGTGGCTAAGGAGCATACAGGCTTTGGCTTCTTTCTTCAAATCCTCAACTGCCTGGGGGTTATTTGCCAACTCCTGAGGTAAGAATTTTATGGCGATAATCATCCCCAGCTCAAGGTCAAGTGCCTGATAGATGACTCCCCTACCCCCTCTCCCTAACTCCTTGATTATCTTATACCGGTTGCCGATTACTATATTAGGTTTGAAATAAGCCTGAGTATCGAGGATATGGGGTTTATGGCGGTATTTAGGAGGGGTTAAAGCCTGAGCCAGGTCGGCTCCGCATTTTACGCAGTAGAAACTGGTATCCGGGTTCTCAATGCCACACTTTGGACAAAACATAGCCCTTTTTCAGCAGAGGTCAAATACCTCTATAATTTAATTAAATATTAAACTATCATATATTTATTGTCAAGAATTTAGTTGTCCATTCTTTAACTATCCATGTTGGGGGAGGGAAAGGAAAAAGAGAACCCCTGCAGTGAGCTCAGGGGGTGTGTTTACTATTACCTTCCTGTGATAGGTCTCACAAACCATATAAAAAAAGCGGTGCCTATCAACCCGAAAAGTCCAGCAAAACAGTAAACAGCAGGGATGTTGAGGTAATCGTAAATAACTCCTCCCACCATAGGTCCTCCCGCCAAACCTATGCTCATTGCCATATTAAAAATCCCCATGGTAGAGCCCATCCCGAAGTTCCTCCCCTCGGTCACCGTGAGGGCAGTAGCTGATGGCAGGGCAATAGCGCCTGCTACTCCCATAATGGAGTTGATAATCAACAGAATCGAGAAGCTACCCGCCAGGGGAACCATAAACAGGGCGAAAGAGGCGATCAGACTGCCAAGAATAACCAGCTTTTTGCGACTTACTCTATCTGCCAGCCACCCGAAGCTCCCCTGAAGAAAGGCGGTCAACAGGAGATTGGCCGATACCAAAAGACCGATTTGAGTGCTGGTCAATCGGAGATAATTATGAGCCAATATGGGTATAAAGCAGGCATTGACGCCTCGTCCGAAGGAATTGGCAATCCTGAAGGTGGTCAGTCCTTTCATGGTATTGCTCCGCAGAATATCCCGATAAAGGGTCGGACGAACACTCTCCTTCCTTTTGTACAAATGGAGTTCGGGTAGGAAAAAAATCACCAACAGGAAAGAGAGAAAGCTCAGACCCCCCATAGCGTAAAAATTGGCGTTGATGCTGAAATACTGCTCCAGAATGCCCCCCATAAATGGACCAAAGCCGAAACCCGCATACAGAGCTATATTAAAGCTCCCCATATAATAACCTTCGCGCTCTTTGGGGGAAAGCTCACCGATATACGCCATAGCTACCGGCACAGTCATAGCGGCGGCAAACCCCTGTATCAGCCTCACTGCAGTCAGCTCCCCTACATTTCGCGCAACTATGAATCCGAGGGATATTACCGCATAGAGGAAAAGCCCCAGAGCGATGAATATCCTCCTCCCCTTTCGGTCTGACCATCTTCCAATCAGTGGCATAAAAAAGGCGCGGGATATGGAAAAGCCGGAAAAGATAACCCCCAACCAGACACCCCTTGCCCCCAGAGACTCGGCATAGATGGGAAGAAGGGGAATTATCAGGCCAATACCTATCATCGAGACAAAAACTGCCATAAATAAAACTAAAAACACCCTTTTAACCATTTTTGCCTCAGATGCCCATGGAGGAGCAAAAAAATCTATTAGGGGTTAGCCCTTTACAATACTCTATTCTCCTTCAGCAGGTCAAGGTATTTTAGAACATTCTCACAGCTCAGGAGATATTTTTACTTGATTTTTCTTGCAATTCAAGTTATTCTAAGATTTCTAAAAATCTCACAGTCTATCGCCATAAATAAACCTTTGGTAAAAAGGAGCTAATGCGATGAGATGTAAATTATATCTGGCTATTTTCCTCATCTTTGTCATAACAACCACCGCCAGCCCCCAACAGGAAGCGCTCAGCCCCCAGGATGTCCTCGGATTTCGGGTAGGAGAAGACTACAAGCTCGCTGGCTGGGAGGAAATTGTCTCCTACTTCCACTCCCTTGATGCTGCCTCCGACAGAGTGATGGTCCATGAGCTGGGGAAAACTACTATGGGTAATCCCTTCATATTATCCATCATATCCTCCCCTCATAACCTTAATAATCTGGAGCACTATCGTCAGATTCAGCAACGATTAGCCGACCCCCGGGGGCTCTCCACCCAGGAAGCTAACCAGCTGATAGCTGAGGGTAAGACTATTGTTCTAATCACCTGCTCTATTCATTCTACCGAAATCGCCGCTTCCCAGATGTCGATGGAGCTGGCTTATCGCTTAGCCAGTGAGGAGAGCCCACAAGTTAAGGAGATAATAGACAATGTGATCTTCCTGCTGGTGCCCTCTCTTAACCCTGATGGGACAGTTATGGTGGTCGATTGGTATCGTAAGACCCTGGGCACTCCCTATGAGGGAACCTCCCCACCCTATCTCTACCACAAATATGTAGGGCACGACAATAATCGCGACTGGTATATGATAACCCAGCAGGAGACCAAGCTGACGGTAGGGAAGATTCACAATGTCTGGCACCCTCAGATCGTCTACGATATGCACCAGATGGGGAGCCGAGGGGCTCGCCTCTTCATCCCCCCCTTCATCGATCCCATCGACCCCAATGTCGACCCCATCCTGCAAGCGGAGATCGTCTGGATGGGCTCAGCTATGGCCTCCGAGCTTACTGCTCAGGGCAAAAGCGGTGTGATTATGGCTTCCATGTATGACGCCTGGACCCCTGCCCGGGCTTATCAGCATTACCATGGGGGGATTAGAATCCTCTCCGAAGCAGCCAGCGTCCGTATCGCCTCGCCTATCAAGGTGAGCTGGGACGAGCTAGCAGAAGGAAGAGGATACAGCGCTAAAAAATCGAGCTGGAACTTTCCCTTCCCATGGAAAGGAGGGGAGTGGCATCTGCGCGATATCGTCGATTACGAGCTGACAGCCGCCTTTGCTTGCCTGACCCACGCTGCCCGCTATCGCGACCGATGGTTGTCCAATTTTTACACCATCGGTAAGCGAGCAGTAGAGCGGAAGGAGCCACCCTTCGCCTTCCTGGTCCCCATTAAGCAGGATGACCTGCCCACTGCCATAGCCATGCTGCAGGTGCTGCAAAAGGGGATGGTGGAAATATACAGAGCAACCCAGCCCTTCACCGCCGATAGGGTTCCTTACCCGGCAGGCACCTATGTTATCCCTCTGGCACAGCCTTACGGCGGCTATGCTAAAACTCTTCTGGAAGAGCAACATTATCCCGTTCGTTACCAATACCCTGGAGGTCCACCACTTCCCCCTTATGACACTACCGCTCACACTCTCCCCCTCTTGATGGGGGTGAAGACCGTAACGGTGGAATCCCCCTTTACAACCAAGCTGGAGCTGGTGGAGGAAATTCTCCCTCCGCAGGGGAAGGTCATTGGAGGGATTGCTAAATATGCCTACCTGTTGAGCCACAAGTTGAACAACAGCTTTTTAGCGGTGAACCGCCTTCTCAAGGAGGGCTATCAGGTATACTGGTCGGCAGACGATGTCACCCTCGACCGACAATTTTTCCCCGCAGGGACGGTGGTCATACCCAAAGCGGACGGTCTGGAAAACAAGATAAAATCTCTGGCGAGCAAGATTTCGCTGGACTTCTTCGCCGTAAATAAATCCCTCCCGTCCCGGGGCTATCTTCTTAAAACCCCCCGCATCGGTCTCTATAAGAGCTGGATGCCTTCTATGAATGAGGGGTGGACCAGATGGGTTCTGGAGCAATGGGAATTCCCTTACCAGAGCCTTTACGACAAGGAGCTCCGGGAAGGGAAGCTGACCGAGAAGTTTGATGTAATCATATTGCCCGACCAACGCCCCTCGGCTATTATCAATGGGATACCTCCGGGGAGATATCCACCTGAATATTGCGGGGGGATGGGGAAAGCCGGTGTGGAGAACTTAAAGCAGTGGGTCTATGCAGGGGGGACTCTCATCACCTTAGGCTCTGCTTCTCGACTTCCGATGGAGCAATTCTGGCTTCCGGTTAAAGATTCCCTTGAAGGGGTCCCGCGAGATAAATTCTCTGCCCCAGGGTCCATCGTTAAAGTGGTGCTGGATAGACTTCATCCTATTGCCTACGGCTTCCATCGGGAGACCAATGTGATGTTCTGGCGGGGATTGGCATTTGAACTCAGAGGGGGGACTGCTGTGGCCTCTTATCCTGCCACTAACCCCCTGTTAAGCGGCTGGATATTGGGAGCTGAACACCTTTGCCATAAAGGTGCCCTGGTTGACCTCCCTCTGGGAAAGGGGCGGGTCATCCTCTTCGGCTTCCGCATACCCTATCGAGCTCAGTCCTACGCTACTTTTAAGCTCCTGTTCAATGCCCTCTATTATGGGACGGCAACCCTGAGCAAGCTACCTTAAAGCTAAAAGGAGAGAATTCAGCACTCAGTAGGTAACAACAGCATCAACGCTGAGGAAGAAGCAAAACTTTGTCCCCAAGCTCTTCTGATATCTCTCCCTAAATGTCAGAAGAGCTCTGGCTGGTCTTCCCATTCGCAGCGCTGCTGCCCTCGCTTATAATGTGGGGGAGGCAGAGAGGAAAACTTCGTATATCAAAACACACATTGCTGACATCTGTTGTCAGTCCAGGGGATTTTTTTGATAAAAATAGTGGAGTATTAAAGGAAAGATTATAAAGATACACCTCTTTCTCTGAAGAATAGAGATAATAAAGTATGCTTTGAGCGAGAGAGGCGGAGTCTTAACGAGCCTTAACCCTTTTTAGACCTCGCAAACACATTATAGAGAAGCGCAAATATCCAGCCGACTACAAAACCATCGATAAACCCATAAATGAGACCCAGGAAGCTACCCCCAAAGGTTACCGAATAACCAATATAGAAGCGGTCAAGCAAAATCAGGTGCTGCCCGCCCCCACCGCTGACTATAACCCAGATAGTGGCGCTGAAGATGGCCAGACCCCAGATTATCCCGGCTGCCAGACCACAGGCTACTTTGCTTAACTTCATCTCCTATCCCCTCCTTGTAAAAATTATTCTTCCCACATTTGCCCAATGGGAAGGTATTAAAACAGAAAGAGTTTAGCTCATTAGCTGATTTATCAGAGGCTGGTTATAGATTATCTTTTTCCGCTCCCTCAGCCTGGTGAGGATAGCGGAGTACCGTCGAAGCTGCTTTTGCTGCAATAGAGTCTCTCTCAGAGTCTCCTTCTCTTGAGTGAACTCCTCAGTGGTAGGTTCATCCTTAGCAACTATCTGAAACACCACGAACCCCTGATCAATGGTGACCACTTCGCTAACCTCCCCTACCCCAATAGCGAACGCCCTCTTTTCTACCTCGGGCACCAGCCCAAGCCCCTCAATCTGCTCACCCCGTTTAAAGGGCTTTGGGGATTTAGGCTCTGTCTTCTGCTGGGAAGCCACCGCCAACAGGTCGGGGTTCTCCCCCAGGAGCTTACGCACTTCCTCCCCCTTTCTTTTGGCCAGCTCCTTTCCCCCTTTCTCCTTGAAATCGCTAATAACCTGGACTTTCACTTTCTCCAGGGGAGGGATATAAGAATCCTTCTTTTCCACCAGCTGAAAGACATAATAGCTCCTGCTGTCGCGGACAGGTTGGCTGATCTCTCCTACCTTCAGGGAGAAGACAGAGTCGATCAATAGGGTGGGCTTCCCCAATCCCTCAATCCTTTCCTCCTTGCCAAAGAAGCCCGAATCCTTTACCTCCAGAGCGTATTGCTTACCAGCGGCTTTGATGTCATTCCCTGAGGAAGCCTCTTTATAAACCATTTCCGCCAGTTCCTCTGCTTTCTGCTCAGCCTTCTCTGCTCGGAGGGTCTTTTCCACCCTATCCCTGACCTCCGCATCAGAGAGAGGCTGGTAATAAGCCCGCTGGATATCGGTAAGTTGTACAATGTGGTAGCCGAATCTGGTTCTGATTACATCGCTGATGTCGTTTATCTCCATAGAAAATAGGACATCGTCAATCTCTTTCACCATTCTACCCCTGGATGAGTATCCCAGATCACCGCCACTTTGTGCTGTGGTATCATCCTCTGAATACTCCTTGGCAAGCTCAGCGAAATCCTCCCCCGCCCTTGCACGGCTGAGAACCTCTTCGGCTTTCTTCCTTGTCTCCTCTTCCGTCTCAGTTGTGGCATTAGGGGATACTTTAAAAAGTATATGCCTTGCCCTTCGTTGGACGGGAATTTTGAAATCCTCCAGATGGGTCTGATAATAGCGCTGAACCTCCCTTTCGGAAACCTCAATCTCCCTAATCAACTTAATCGGTTCTATATAAATATAAGTAATCCTTCTCCTTTCAGGCTCCCGATAGTTCTCCTTGTTCCCTTTATAGTATTCGGCTAACTCCTTGTCGGACGGCACAATAAGGTCGGTAAACGCAGCCGGTTGGAAAAGGAGATAATTTATGCTTACCTCTTCCCTCTGCCTTTTAAATTCCTCTTTCAGCTCAGCCTCGCTGAGGGTTATCCCGTCAATTATCAGCAAGTTGAACTTCTGAAGGTAGACGTCCCTGCGGATTGCTTCCTCAAATTCGCTGGGGGAGATACGACTGGCCCTGAGGATCTCAAGATATTTCTCCTGTCCGATAAACCTTCCGTTCTGCTGGAAGATCTCGTATCTTTCCATAATGTGGTTCCTTATCTCCTCAGGGGAAACCACAATACCTCGGCTTATCGCCTCCTGGACAATCACCTCTTCATTTATCAGGTCGTTCAGGCTCTGGCTGGCAGCCAGCTGCTGGAGCCACTGCTGGTCGATATTTCCGGAGATAGACTGCTGAAGCCGATTGAGGTTGGCTTTATAAAGCCGAAGGAAGCTCTCGGCGCTTATCTCCACCCCACCTACCGTGGACACGGCAGTGGAGCTCCCTGAAAGACCCTGGCTACCTCTCCCCCACACTAAAAAGATGGTCAAGATAAAAGAAATGACCACCATCCACAGGATACTCCTGATCAGAAACGAGCGGGAATGCTCCCTTATTACCTTAAGCATTTAATCACCTCTCCAATAAATTAGAAGCAAACATAAAATTCTTCATTATTTTAAAACAAAAAGGGGGCCATTGGCAATAGGTTTCTGAAATTTTTCTTTCCTCTACCCCTATTTTCTTAAACCAGAAAAAATATTGATTAATTTTCTCGGCTATGTTATTATGATTTTGGAGTTTATCTATTATGAACAAAAAGTATAAAGCTACTCGGCTGGGCATAGATTGGTTCACTGTAACCTATAAAAGCTTGATTATATGGTCTATCATAATATGTATTATCTTAGCAGTTAGTGGGTATTTTGTCTATACCGCCTTTTTCGCTAAGGAGAACCTTTCCAAGATGGCTCAGAAGGAGATATCCAAAGCGGAAGGTTTGATAAACAGAATAAGAAAATGGCAACCGCAGAGGAAGGAGCTGGTCGAGGAACCCCTGAATCTCTTAGCTCACGCTCGGGAGGCTCACCGCCAACAGCAATTTGAGGAATCAATCGCCCTCGCCCAGGAATCCCAGAGCCTCTCTTCCCAAACCTTAAAGGAGTTAGAGGCAGAAGAGTCAAGCGAGCGGCAAGCTTACTTTACCGCCTTAGAGGGTGATGTCAAAAGGAGACTCCGCGGGGAGGTGGAGTGGCTCCCCAGCAAGATAAGGATGACCTTGAAGCCTGGAGATATGGTTAAAACAGGGGTCAGCTCATCGGCACAAATAATGTTCTTTGATGGGACCACTTATGTTATTGAGGCGAATTCTCTTATAGTCATCCAGGAGAGCTTTGAGGACCCCTTCTCCAATGAACGGAGAGTATCCGTAAAACTGGACTCAGGAAAGGTCGACCTCTCTACCCCACGAAAGAATGTGCCCACCTCAGCCTCCGCAATCACTTCCTCCACCACCCGAGCAGTCCTTGGTGAAACCTCGCGGGCAGCTATGAGCTTCGAGCCCCAACTCAAAGAGACCGTTCTGGAGGTTTACAATGGCTCAGCTGAGGTGAGCACCGGAAAGAATAAGCTCACCGTTGGCTCCCTGGAAAAGGTTACTATAGACGCCAAACGCCGGCTCGCCTCGAGAGGGAAACTTCTCCCCTCCCCTCAGCTTATCGTCCCGGTTTATGACCGGCAGTTTATAGATAAAGACCCCGAGAAGTTAAAAATAACCTTCACCTGGGAAGAGGTCTCCGAGGCAGCGGAGTATACCCTGCAGATCTCCAGAAGCTCCCTCTTTGCCAATCCCTATCTCATTCGGGCTCACATGAAGAGGAACTCCATCGGTCTGGATGGATTTGCCGAGGGAACCTATTACTGGCGGGTAGCCGCAGTGAGACCAAATGGTGAGCAGAGTAGCTTTAGCAACTACTACAAATTCAGGTTGAGGTCTTTAATAAGGAGAATCCAAAGCGGAGATATTACACCGCCGAAGCTAATAGTAGATGAACCCATCGCCTTTGGAAACATCTTCCTCATCTCGGGTAAAACCGAAGCTGGGGTCCTACTGACAGTCAGCAATCAGAGGATAGATGTAGAGGACGATGGTACCTTTAAAGATTTCATAACTCTATATAAAGAAGGAAGAAACGAACTAATCATTATCGCTCAAGACCCCAGTGGAAACATTGAGGTTGTAAAAAAGGTGGTCTATGTAGAGGTTTACTAAGCATCCCTCTACTCCATTACTCCCCACCTGGGGGAAGAAGTGCTACTTTTTTTCCTTTTTATTATGAAGGGGGAATTTTTCTAATCATGAGTGGAGAGAGAGAAGATTAATATGCAATCTTGAAGAAAGGGAATACAATGGGTCTTGGTTCTATATTCAGGATTTTCTCCCACGATTTAGCTATCGACCTGGGGACTTCTTACACCCTCATCTATGTCAGCGGGATGGGGATAGCACTATTCGAGCCTTCTATCGTGGCTTTCAATCGGATGACCAATAAGGTGGAAGCTGTAGGCAACAAAGCCAAAGAGATGCTGGGCAGGGCACCCGGGAACATATTAGCCGTCAAACCCCTGAACGATGGGGTGATTGCCGACTTCGATGCTACTGAAAAAATGTTGGAATGCTTCATTAAAAAGGTCTGTAACCGAAGGGTCCTGGTCCGACCTCGCATTATAATCTGCGTGCCCTCCGGAATAACCCAGGTGGAGAAGCGTGCGGTCAAAGAGTCTGCTCTCAGAGCCAAGGCAACGGCAGTCTATCTGGTAGAAGAGCCCATGGCAGCCGCTGTTGGAGCTGGCCTGCCCATTACCGAACCTTCAGGCAATATGATTGTCGATATCGGAGGAGGGACTACCGAAGTGGCGGTCATCTCCCTGGCAGGGATTGTCTTCGGACAATCCATCAGGATAGCGGGCAACGAAATGGACAACGCTATCACCCAATATATCAAAAGGAAATATAACCTCCTCATTGGAGAGCGAACCGCCGAGCAAGTAAAGATTGAAATCGGTTCTGGCTACCCCCTGGAAAAGGAGCTAACCATGGAGATCAAGGGGAGAGATTTGGTAGAAGGTGTGCCCAAAACCATCACTTTATCCGATGCCGAGGTAAGGGAGGCTCTGGAGGTGCCGGTGAGTGCCATTGTGGATACTGTGAAAATGGCTCTCGAAAAAACTCCCCCGGAACTGGCGGCTGACCTGGTGGACAAGGGGCTTATCCTGACAGGGGGATGCTCTCAACTGCACAACCTCGATAAAAGGCTAAGAGAGGAGATTGGCATCCCAGTCTCTTTAGCTGAAGACCCTATGACTGCGGTGGTCATGGGCACAGGGAAGCTATTAGAAAATTTGGATCTGCTCAAAAGGGTCTCCATTGAATAGACTTCCCTAAACAGATGGGATGGTGGCATTTAAAGTGGAAAAGAAGACTGTTCTTATCTTTTTCGTCCTACTCCTGACCATGGTGATCATTATGTCAGGGCAGGTGCGAGCTCCCACCAGCTCACCTTATCTGGCAAATGCTATCTTCTCCGTTCTCTCACCCCTCTCCAGGGGGGTTCATTCAGCAATCAGCCAGGTCAAGGATTGGTGGAAAGCCTATATAGGCTTAAGGGAAGCCTATAAAGAGAAAGAGAGGCTGGAGGAGAGAGTCCATCAGCTGGAAGCAGACTACATCGATATCGAAGAGCTCCGCTTTAGCAACAAGAGGCTAAGGGCCTTGCTCGGTCTGCAGGAGACAACCCTTTATTCCTCTCTGCCAGCAGAGGTTATCGGAAACGACTCCTCCGGCTATTTTAAGTCCATCATCATTAATAAAGGAACCAGCCATTCCTTGCGCCCCGATATGCCGGTGACCGCACCGGGAGGCTTAGTAGGAAGGGTAATTCGCACCTCAACCTGGGCTTCCCAAGTGCAGCTTATCACCGACATCAATAGCGGAGTAGCTGCTATGGTTCAGCGTAGTCGAGCACAGGGGGTAGTGGTCGGTGAGGGGTCTAATAGCTGCAGTATGAAATATGTTACCAATTTAGATGATGTGGCTCCTGAGGACATGATAATCACCTCAGGAAGGGAGGGAATTTACCCCGAGGGGATTCCAATTGGTAGAGTGGTGATGGTAAAAAAAAGCGCCACTCTATTCCAGCAGATCAGGGTAATCCCCCTGGTTGACCTGCGCAAAATAGAAGAGGTCTTGATAATTATCAAAGAGCGTGAGACCCTTCCCTTTAAAAGAAGGCAATGAATATCTATTTGAGAATTGCCATTTCCATCCTTGTAGCCTTGATTGTTCAGACCATCGGCGTCCGAGCCCTCTCTACAAGCATCGTCTATCTGGATGCCTTCCTGCTGGCGGTGGTATATTTTGCCGCCAAGAAGGGGGTTCTAACCGGCATCTTGGTAGGGGCGGTCTCCGGACTGGTGCAAGACAGCTTCTCCGGCGGGATAATTGGAATCCATGGGTTTGCCAAAACTCTTGTCGGTTTTTTTGTCGGTTTGCTTAGCACGATTCTGGTGGTAGAGAACCTGGTTGCTCAAGCGCTCATCCTTGGGTTGGCCACCTTGCTCAACGGAGCGGTTATTGTGGGAATAAACTATCTCTTTCTTCACTCCCCGCTGAAAGGCTTCTGGGGGACTCTGAGCTACCAGTTCCTGGGCAACATCGGGGTGGGAGCTATTATCTTTCAATCGGTAAAACTTTATAGCTTTGCAAAGGAGCGGAGGTGGACCTCGTAAGGATACAGCCTGAGGTAAACCATTTCTATTCCCGCTTGAAGGCACTTCAATATCTGACCATACTGCTTTTCCTCTTCTTTCTCAGCGCCTTCTGGTATCTTCAGGTGATCCACCACGATTACTATAGCCAGCTTGCGGAAAACAATCACCTCAGAATAGTCCCCCTGAGAGCACCCCGAGGGGCTATTCTCGACTGTCGGGGGGAGCTGCTGGCGGGCAATCGCCCTTCCTATAACATTGCTATCTTCCGCTCCGGATTTAACTCCGCCAGAGAAGCCCTCTCCAATATAAAAAGTTTTTTCCCCTTGCAGCCGGAAGAGGCAACCGCTGTTTTGCAAGCCGAGCGCTCCATACCCCTCAATCGCCCCCTGGTCATCCGTGAAGACACCAGCTTTGAGGAAGTAGCCCTGGTAGAGTCGCGAAAGGCGGTCTATCCCAATCTTTTAGTCGAAGTGGAGCCCAAGCGTTTATATCCCTACCACCAGCTTGCTGCTCCGGTGATAGGCCACATCGGGGAGCTCAACTCAAGAGAGCTTGAAGACTCTGCTTACCGCCGTTTCAAAGCCGGCGACTTGGTCGGGCAGCTCGGTATTGAGAAGGTTTACAATAACTATTTAGCCGGAATTGATGGTTGGATAAAGCAGATGGTCAACAGCAAAGGGAGCCAGGTGCGGGTGCTTCAGCGACAGGAGCCCAAATCTGGCAGAACCATCACCCTGACCCTCGACTCTCACCTGCAGCGATATATAGAATCCCTTTTTAGCGGGCTTAGAGGTGCTGCGGTGGTTCTCTCCCCACAGAGCGGGGCTATTATGGCCATGGTAAACAGCCCCTCCTTTGATCCCAACCTTTTCTCCCGTCGCCTCTCCAGCGCCGGCTGGAGCGAATGGCTCGGAAATCCGTTCTACTCCCTGCAAAACAGATGCATTCAGAACCTCTACCCCCCGGGCTCCGCTTTCAAGCTCCTGATTGCCATAGCGGCTCTGGAGGAAGAGCTCATAACTCCCTCTGCCAAGCTTTACTGCTATGGAGCCATCTACCTTTATAGGCATAGATTCAGTTGCCATGCTCTTGGAGGGCATGGGCTGGTAGACCTGTATAAGGGGATAGTCCACTCCTGCAATGTCTATTTCTACCAGTTAGGGCAACGCCTGGGGGCAAACCGCATAGCTGCCTATGCTAATAAGTTGGGATTAGGGGTGAAAACAGGTGTTGATCTCCCCTACGAGAAAGAGGGGCTTATTCCCACACCCCACTGGAAGGAGGCTCAGCGGGGAGAAAAATGGAACCCTGGGGAGACCATCTCTGTTGCCATCGGGCAAGGAGCGGTGCAGGTAACCCCCCTGCAGATGGCGGTGTTTGTCTCCGCTATCGCCAACGGAGGGATAATATATCAACCTTATCTCCTGGAGAAGGTCTCCGACAGCTCGGGAAGGGTTCTGGTTCATAACCATCCAAAAGTCAGCCGCCGCTTGTCCCTTAAGCCTGACACCCTCGAACAGGTAAGAAAAGGCATGTGGGGGGTGGTCAACGACAACGGAACAGGATGGAGAGCCTGGGTTGGCGGGATAGATATGGCTGGCAAAACAGGGACAGCCCAGCTCATATCCAGCAGGGACTGGGGAAGTGATAAAATGTTACCCCCTCACCTCCGGTCTCATGCCTGGTTTGTGGGATTTGCCCCCTTTGACCACCCCGAGGTGGTAGTGGTGGTGTTAGTGGAAAACGGGGGGGCAGGGGGAGTGGCTGCCGCCCCCATTGCGGGGAAAATATTTGAAGCCTACTTTTCAAGAAAAGAGGGGGCAAGTACCGTGGGGAGACCCACCCTCCCCACAGCTCCCCAAGGAATCAAGAGCACAAACTCGCAGGAATAGGTCCGTGCTGGAGAGAAGATTATTAGCCAACTTTGATTGGAGACTTCTTGCCCTGGTGATAGTAACCGCTGCCATAGGAGTGGTTCTGGTCTTCAGCGCCACCCACAAAACCGCCCAGCCATACCTTTATCTCACCCAGCTCCTCTGGGTGGGAATAGGGCTTGGTTTTCTCCTTCTCATCCTCTTCTTCGACTACCACTTCTTAGCCCAGATTTCTAAATATATCTACGGTATTTCGCTTCTGATGCTAATCTATCCCCTTCTATTTGGTTCTGAGGTTTCTGGTGCCCGGAGATGGATCAGGTGGGGGGGCTTTTCCCTGCAGCCTTCGGAGGTGGCTAAGATCGCCACCCTGCTGTTGCTGGCTTATTACTATGCTGAGATGGAAAGGGTAGTGCTCAGGTTCAGGGATGTGGTCATCCCCGGGCTAATAGCCGCCCTACCTGCCGTGCTGGTAGCCCTACAGCCCGACCTCGGCAGCGCCCTCACCTTCGTCGCCATCTATCTCGGGGTTAGCTTTGTTGCTGGCGCCCGGTTTAGGGCCATCGGGCAATTGATTCTCATCCTCCTTCTTATAGCGGTGGTCTCCTGGTTCACCGTCTTGAAGGATTATCAAAAGGAGAGGCTAACAACTTTCCTCAAGCCTCGGTTAGACCCAGCTGATGCTGGCTATCAGGTGAGGCAATTGAAGATAGCTGTCGGTTCGGGGGGAATATGGGGGAAGGGATTCCTCCACGGAAGCCAGAGCCAGTTGGAATTTGTCCCGGCTCAGCACACCGACTTTATATTCTCCCTGCTGGCTGAGGAGGAGGGGTTTGTGGGGACAGTCTTGATGCTCGGACTATACCTGGGAATACTCCTCAGGATGCTTAAGTCGGCTAAGGTGGCACGCGACCCACTGGGGGTTTTCATAACAGGGGGATTTTTATCCCTCTTCCTTTTTCAACTATCTACTAATATTTGTATGACAGTTGGGCTGATGCCTACCAGCGGCCTTCCCATACCGCTGTTGAGCTATGGGGGTAGCTATATGATAGCCACCCTTGCCGGTGTGGGGCTGGTGCTCAATGTCCGTATGAGAAGGATGGTGAACTGATAAAAGAGGCTAAATGAGCGATTCGAGTCTAACCAGCTTGCTTAAGAAGATAGCTTCGGTCAAAAGACCAATTCGATATCTGGGAGGCGAGTGGAATTCTATTGCCAAAGACCCATCCAAGGTAAAGTGCCGTTTGCTCCTTGCCTTTCCCGATACCTATGAGATTGGTATGTCCCATCTGGGACTTCGGATCCTGTATCTTCTGATCAATTCGCATCCCGACCTGGCATGCGAACGGGTCTTCTCCCCCTGGATTGATATGGAGAAGGAGATGAGGTGTAGGGATATTCCCTTGTATTCCCTGGAGACCAGAAGACCTGCCTCTGAGTTTGACATCATCGGTTTTTCCCTTCAGTATGAGATGAACTACACCAACCTCCTCAACCTCCTCGACCTTGCCGGCATACCCCTCCGCTCCGACCAAAGGGGAAAGGAGCATCCCCTTATCATAGCTGGGGGTCCCGTTGCCTTAAACCCCGAACCTCTGGCTGAATTTATCGACCTGTTTGTCATTGGGGATGGAGAGGAGGTTCTCCTGGAGCTAATCGACCGCTATCAAGCCCTCCGGAGCTCCTCACTGGCAAGGGACAAGCTTCTGAAGGAACTCAGCCAGATTGAGGGGGTCTATGTTCCCTCCCTCTATTCCACTCGGCGGGAGGCGGCAACTGACTTTATCACCGTACTCACCGACGACAAGAACCATAGTGTAGTGCGGAAAAGGATTCTCTGGGACCTGGAAAAGTTCCCTTATCCCGATGCCCCCATAGTCCCTTTTTGCGGCATTGTGCACGATCGCTTATCCATAGAGATAGCCCGGGGCTGTGGGCAGGGATGTCGCTTCTGCCAGGCGGGAACAACCTACCTTCCGGTGCGGGAGCGCTCCCCCGAGAGCATCATCGCCACAATTATGCGCGGGTTAAAGAGCACCGGCTACGACGAGGTCTCTCTCTGTTCCCTGAGCCCGGGGGATTACAGCCAGCTCCATTTCTTAATCTGCAGCCTAATGGAGACCCTGGAAAAGGAGAATGTCGCCCTGTCCATCTCCTCGCTTCGACCCCCAGACTTGACTCCTACCATTGCCCATCAGATAAAAAGGGTGAGAAAGACCGGCTTCACCATCGCACCCGAGGCGGGGAGCCACCGCCTCAGGGAAGTTATTAATAAGGCGTTTTCCGAGGAGGAGATAATAGCCTCCGCCCGGCAGGCCTTCCAGGAGGGGTGGCAGACGCTCAAGCTCTATTTTATGATTGGGCTGCCCACCGAAACGGAGGAAGACCTACGGGAGATCGTGGAGCTGGCGCAAAAAATCCTCTCCGCTTCTGGACTGGCCAGGTCAGGCTCCAACAAGATAAACCTCAGCGTATCCAGCTTTATTCCTAAACCCCACACCCCCTTCCAGTGGCTCCCTATGGAAAGGATGGATGCTCTCAGTCAGAAACAGCTTCAACTGAAAAGGATGCTCTCCCCCTTGCCTGTCCGCTTCAAATGGCACAACCCCAGACTCAGCTTCCTGGAAGGTGTCTTCGCCCGGGGAGATAGGAGCCTGGGCAAGAGCCTCCTTAAAGCCTGGCAGAAGGGGTGTCGCTTCGATGGCTGGACCGACCAGCTCAGATTCGACCTCTGGATGGAGGCTTTTCAGGAAACAGACATCTCGCCGGAGAGCTTCCTGTATAAGAAAATCCCCACAGAAAGCCCCCTCCCCTGGGACCACATTCAATCAGGGGTCCCCAAATCCCTGCTGGTCAAAGAGCTGCGGCTGGCTCTTGAAGGGATGCCTTCTGAGGGATGTGGTTCACGGAAATGCTCCTGGTGCCACCTTTGCCCGCCAGAACTGATAGCCAGAGAAAAGCCATCCTTGAAAGAGGAAGAACCTACCTCTCCTGTGAAGCCCCCTACCCCATCTCTCAGGTTCTATTATCGCTGTGCCTATCAAAAGAAGGGTGAGCTGAGGTACCTCTCCCATTTAGACCTGATGCGAGCGATAAGCCGGGGCTTCCGTCGGGCAGGAATACCCCTCTGCTACACCCAGGGATTCCACCCTCTTCCCCTTATTTCCTTCGGACCAGCTCTGGCAGTAGGAGTGGAAAGCGAGGAGGAATTTTTAGACTTTATTTCCCCCCGCTGGATAGAGCCTCCCCAGCTTATTGAAAAACTGAACCACAACCTCCCCCCAGGGCTCAGATTTTTAAAAGCTGTGGCACTCAGAAGAAAGCCCCTCCCTCTCTCTCAGATTATCAACATCGCCCACTATTCGGTCCTATTAGACAAGCTGCTCGAGAAGGAAAAACAGAGCTACCACCAGCAGCTGATCTCCGAATTCCTGAGCCTGGATGAGGTGTTGGTAGAACGAAGCAAAGGGGCTAAACGAAGGAGATTAAATATAAGACCTTATATCCATAATATCTATCTGGAAGAGGAAAAGGGGGTTCTCCACCTTGAGCTTAAGCTCGACAAGGGAGGAAGCGCCAGACCCCAGGAGGTGCTCCAAGCCCTTTATAATGGTAAAGGGAAGGAGTTACCGATAGTTAGGGTAAGTCTCTCCTGCTTAAAAGAGGGGAACTATCTCTCCCCCTTTCAGGTTGCGGAAGGTGAGCTTTAATGACCAAGGAAATTGTTGTCAACTCTTCCTTTATGGAAGACCGCATCGCAATACTCGAGGATGCACACCTTACTGAGATATTTATCGAGCGGAAAAGGCACTCCAGCATCCTCGGAAATATTTATAAAGGGAAGGTTACTGCTGTTCTTCCTGGGATGCAATCAGCCTTTGTGGACATCGGCATAGGAAAGGATGCCTTCCTTTATGTGAAGGATGTCTTTGAGGATACTGAGGAGTATGAACAGATATGGGGAGAGGACTGGGAAGGGAATCGGAACAGCCTCTCTAAATCCCACTCCATGGCCATCGATGAACTACTAAGAGAGGGGCAGGAGCTACTGGCCAAGGTTTCCAAAGAACCAATAGGGAATAAAGGGGCAAGGATAACCTCCCATATCAGCCTACCAGGGAAATATCTGGTCTTTATGCCCACCTTTGACCATTTAGGGATCTCTCGCAGGATAAAATCCGAAGAGGAACGAAAAAGGCTTAGAGAGCTTCTGGCCAAGCTTCGCAGGCCCCATGCCGGTTATATCGTCCGAACCGCGGCGGAGGGGAAAGGGAAAAGGGAGTTCCGCTCAGACATAAAATATCTCAGCTCCCTCTGGAAAGAGATAAAACGGAGGGGAGAAAAAACCCACGCCCCGGCTCTCATCCATAGAGACCTGGACCTTCTATTAAGGGTGATGAGAGACCTCTTCTCCGAGGAGTTCGCCACTGTGTGGGTGGATTCGGAAGAGAACTATCGGCGCTGTCTCCATTTTGTCAAGCGACTTCAGCCCCCTTTGGTCGAAAGGATAAAGCTGTTCACCAGGCAAAAGTCCATCTTTGAAGAATTCGGCATCGAAGAAGAAATAGAAAAAGCCTTGCATAACAAGGTGTGGCTGAAGTCTGGAGGCTACATAGTTATCAACCAAACCGAAGCTCTGGTGGCTATCGATGTCAATACCGGGCGATATGTCGGCAAACGGGACCTGGAGGAAACGGTACTGAAAACGAATCTGGAAGCTGTCAAGGAGATAGTGGTTCAGCTGCGGCTCCGGGACCTGGGGGGGATCATCGTGATAGACTTCATCGATATGGAAAAGAAAACAAACCGCAAGAAAGTGCTCGATGCTCTCAAGAAAGAGCTGAAGAAGGACCGCTCTCCGACAGATTTCCTGACAATGAGCGAGTTTGGTCTGGTGGAGTTGACCCGCAAACACCAGAAACAAAGCCTGGAAGAGACCCTCTGCCAGCCCTGCCACTACTGCCAGGGGCTGGGAAGGATAAAGTCAATCCCCACCATCTGTTATGAAATCTATCGGGAGATAACCAAATCCTCCCTTCACCTGAGGGGGAGGGAGCTAATTATCCGTGTACACCCTGAGGTTGCCACCGCCCTGCTTGCTGAAGAAAACAACCTGGTGCAGGAACTTCAGAAGGAATTAAAACTGAGGATTTCCGTCAAGAGTGACCCCAACCTCCATTATCAGCAGTTCGACTTTCTGTGTTTATAAAACCCTTCTCCTCTATAGCCTTCATCTCATGATGGCTATCTTCAGCAGAAGAAGGGCAAAAACAGCGCCCACCCCTACCAGGGTCTTATGCTCTCGGTTTTCCAGAAAGAGCTTCCATTGAAAGCCACCCCCGCGCCCTTTATACCCCTTCCCCAGGGGAAAAAAGAGATGAACCTTCCTTGCATATGCTTGATATTCATCGGGAAAAAGCTCCCTTAGCTTTCTCTCCTCGGCTTTCATAGTAGTCCCGTAGATCAGGGGAAAAAGGAGGACGAAAGCTCCCGTGAGCCACCAGCTCCTCCCCGCCAGACAAAACCCCAGCCCTATGATAAAGCTCCCCAGATAGAGAGGGTGGCGGGTAAAAGCGTAAGGTCCCCCGTTGGCTAACCTGCTCGATTTATTTATATAGCCCGAAGCCCACACCCGCAGACCCTCTCCGCACCCTACAACTATGGCCGCCAAAAGGAGGGACTTATAAGTGGGGCGAGCAAAAAAGAGGTAAACCAACCCGAACAGCCAATTTATGGTTACCCGGTAACGGGTGACCAACCGGGCTATTGACTCTCTTGAACCTTGCTGTCCCAATCCCCGTCTCCCCTATCTTAATCCTTCCAGCCTTCGGTTGACAACCTCGAAGACCTTCTGGGGAGCTATTGCTCCCAGGCAGGGCTCTGCACCACAATCTCTCTTGTAGCAGGGAGCACAGGGAACCTTCCGTCTGATGACGATGTCGGCGGGATTGTAAGGACCGTTTCGGTCGGGGTCACTCGGTCCGTAGATGCCCACCACCGGGGTCCCACAGGCAACCGCCAGATGGAGGGGAGCGCTATCTCCACAAATGAGGAGCTTCGCCCTCTTTATCAAGGCGATAAGCTGCGGAATATCGGTGGAAAAGGAGATAGCCGGACTTTTCCTCATCCGGGAGGCTATTTCCATAGCCAGCTCTCTCTCCCCGGGTCCCCAGGTCAATAGAATATGATAGCCCATCTTGTTAATTATCATATCTGCCAGGGAGGCATACTTCTCCGCCGACCAGCGTTTGCTCCGCCATCCTCCACCGGGGTTTATGATGATAAACTCCGTCAGCTTCAGGGTGCTCAGACCCTCGGTCACATATCTCTCCGCCTCTTCGCTAAAGACCAGGGGAAACTCCACCCGCCGGGAATCTATGCCGAGGGGCTTTAAAAGACCCAGGTTTTTATCAACAACATGTATTTCCTGAGGAGCAGAGGGGCGACTTCGGTTGAGGAAGATACTGCTCCAGGGTTCCCGAAGGTCATCTTTCCCAAAGCCGAGGCGAAGGGGAGCGCCCGAAAGGAAAGTCAACAGTCCCGATTTTATCAGCCCCTGAAAGTCGATAGCCAGGTCAAACCTCCCACGGCGTAGCTCTCTTACGGAGGAGAAAAGCTCCCGATAAGTAGATAGGCTGAGGGGCTCCTTCCGCCACCTCAGGGTATCCACTGTTAGCAGCCTGTCTATGAAGGGATGGTGAAGAAGGAGAGGCTGGTGTCTCTTCTCTACCAGCCAGGAGATTTCCATCTCGGGAAACCTACCCTTGAGGAGGGGAAGGACGGGGAGGGTATGAACTATATCTCCCAGTGAGCTTAACTTTACTATCAGAATCTTTCTGACTCGCGAGGTATCAATGGCTGGCTCCATATTTTTCTATTATCTTTCTGATTAGCAGGCTGGTGGAGTGACCCTTGGGGTCTCCTCCCACAACCCTGGTAAGAGTGCCACAACTGGCAGCCACACCCTTCTCGGGAACGCTCTCCTCGGTATAATCGGTTCCTTTGGCGTGGTAGTGGGGCTTAAGGGTGAGGATGAGTTCTTCGACTGTCGGTTTGTCAAAAACCAACACATAATCAACCAACTCAAAGGCGGAGACAATCTGCGCCCGTTCGTCCTGGCTCATCAACGGTCTCTTTTTGCCCTTAATCTGCTTCACCGAGCGGTCGCTGTTCACACCCACTATCAATATATCACCCAGCTCTTTCGCCCCTTTGAGATAGCGGATGTGCCCCACATGAATCAGGTCGAAACAGCCGTTAGCCAGGACAATCACCTTCCCCTCTTCTTTCAGCCTGGTGACTTCCCTGTGGAGCTCTTCAAGACCTTTTATCTTATCCCTGGTCCCCATTTTCCTCCTCTACTGCCTGGAAGAGTTCCAGCTGGCTGACGGTAGCCGTCGCCCTCTTCATCACCACAATCCCTCCAGCGTAGTTAGCCAGCCTTGCCGCCTCGTAGAAGGTAGCTCCAGCAGCTAAAGCAAGGGTGAAGACGCTGATAACCGTGTCTCCAGCCCCGGTAACGTCGGCTATCTCATCGGTGCCGTAGATTCCTATGTGCACCGGCTCTTTCCCTTTCTCAAAAAGGTTCATACCATCGCTCCCCCTGGTCACCAGCACTGCCTGGCAGGCTAACCTCTGCAGAAGGGCTCTCCCAGCCTTTACCAGCTCCTTTTCATCCTTCCCTATTGGGACTTGCAGAGCCGCTTCCACCTCCGGTTCGTTGGGGGTGGCCGCGGTCACCCCTGGATAGCTGAGGAGGTTATAGTGGGAATCCAGAGTGATGATTATCCCCCGGCGGTGAGCCTCGCTCAGGATATGCTGAAAGACTGGCTGAGAAAGGAAACCATAGCCATAATCCGACAGGATAATAGCATCGAGGTGGTCGGTCAGGGCATCGAAGCTTTTTATGATTGAGGGGAACAGCTCGTCCCAGCGGTTGAAGGGGAGCTCCCGGTCCATCCTCAGCACCTGCTGTTTGGTAGAGTGGACACCACCTGCCAGGATACGGCTCTTGGTTGGGGTGGGGTAATGGGGATGAACAATGAACTGCGACAGCTCCACCCCCCTTTTGGTGAGAGCCTGCAACAGTCTCCTGCCCGATTCATCCTCTCCCACCATGCCGATGGGTATGGCGACTCCCCTTAGGTAGCGATGTTGTTGACGGCGTTTGCTCCGCCACCGGGAAGAATCACACTCTCCTCATACTTCAATATCAGCACCGGGGCTTCCCTGGATATGCGGTCTATCTTCCCGTAGACGAATTCATCGGCGATCATATCCCCCACTACCAGGAGCCTTTTCCCTGAAAACTCCTCAATTAGCCTTAATAATCTCTCCCGCAGTCTCCCTTGTTTCATATCTCAGCACCTACCTTTACCATTCTGGTGAAGTAGCTTTATAAGCTGCTGATGGACCTCAGATGCTATCTCCTCGGTAAAATAGCCTCGGCAGAGCGTGGAAAAGGCTCAACCCTGAGCGGCTCGTCCACACAGCCCACCTCTTTAGTGATGGTGCCATCCCTGCCCAGAAAAACCGCTCTACTCTTCTTCCCTATTTTATTATAAATCCGCTCCCTTGTCAGCTGATTTCAACCTCTCAGTTTCCGTCAGCTTCTGCCGGGCAACCGAATAGACCTCCTCGGCAGTGATCGCTTTCATACAGCGGTGCTCGGTGGGACAGTCGGCTAACTGGCAGGGGCGGCAATCAAGCTGCTTGCTTATTACCGAGTGCCCCTCCCCCCAGGGGGCGGTAATCCGCTCGTCGGTAGGTCCAAAGATGCCGATAGTGGGAACCCTCAGCGCAGCTGCCAGATGCATGGGACCCGAGTCGTTGCTGATAAAGAGCTGGCAAAGGCTGATGACCGCAATCAGCTCCTGCAAGGTTGTCTTCCCGGTAAGGACAATGGGCGTACTCTTCATAAAGCTGGTCATTTTCCTGGCAATATCCCGCTCCCTGGTGCTCCCCACCACGACCACCCGACAATCAGCCGATTGCTCCAGCCTGTCTGCCACCTCGCCAAACCTCTCCGGCAGCCACCTTTTAGCGGGACCGAAAGCTGCTCCCGGGTTTATCCCCACCAGAGGCCTCTCCCAACTGACTCCTGAGTTTAGAAGAAGCTGTTTCATTTTTTCCTTGGCACCTTCATCAATGAGTAACTCCATCTGCGGTGGCTCTTCCTCGGCAATTCCCAGACCACGGAGGAGCTCCGTATAGTAATAGACATGGTGCCGCCTCAGGGTTTCCTTGTTTACCGGCAGAGCCCTGGTCAGCAAGAAACCCCGACCATCAGTAGCGTAACCCCAGCGGTGAGGGATGCGGGCAAAAAAGGTCAGAGCAGCGGCTTGGAAGGCATTCTGGAAGAGGATAGCCAGCTCATACCCCCCTTTCCTGAGCTGCCGGACTACGGATAGGAATCCTTTAGCCCCTCTGTATTCCCCACTTCTATCGTAGATCAGGAGATGGTCAATAAGCTTTGAGGGCTGATAGATGCCCGCCACCCAGGGCTTCACCATCAGGGTGAGCTCAGCTGAGGGGAAAGTCCGTCGGATCACCCTCAAAGCGGGCAAAGAGCAGACACAGTCGCCAATCCAGTTGGTGCCCCTGACCAGGATGGACCGGAATCCCTCCTGCGGATATTTTCTCCCTTTTATTCTATTTGTAAAAGGCATCCCTTTAGCCTTCTTGTGGGGGTTGACTCTTCCATCGCTGGTGAATCCATAGCCAGTATTGCGGGTAACGCCGTATATACCCCTCAATCACATCGGTACATCTCTGGGTTAGGTTGACAATCGCTTCCCTCCGGTCAGCGAATTCCCCTGGCTCAATCTCCTTCTCGTAGATTAACCTGTATCTCCCATCTTTTATCGGAAGGGCAAAAGCGGGTATGAGGGGCGCTTTGGTGCGCAGGGCTAATGAAGCCAGAATGGGAGTGGTAGATGCCCACCGTCCAAAAAAGCGTATAAAGATCCCCTCCTGGGGTATGGCGTTCTGATCTATAAGGACTGCCACCCCCTCCTCTTTTCTGAGGGCTCCCAGTATCCCCTTTACGGCATCCTTCTTATAGATAACCCTATTGCCCGACTTACAGCGATAAGTATGAAGTAATCTCTCCAAATAGGGGTTATCAAGGGGACGGCTGACTACCCTCATGGGAAAGCCCAAATACCCCTGGGCAACCCCCATTAGCTCCCAATGCCCGAAATGACCGGTGAACAGCAGCACTCCCCTCCCTTTGCGATAAGCACGCTCCAGGTTTTCCAGACCCTGATATTCCACCAGCCTCTGGATAGCCTTCTGTTTAACCCTTCTACCCCATAAAATATCCATAATCACCGAGCCGAAATGAGAGAAAGACCTGCGGGCAATCCTTGGTTTATCCGCGCTTCCTGAGGTTGAGGGAAAGGCGATATCGAGATTGCTCAAGGCTATCCTCCTCAATTTCGGGCAGAGGTAATAGAAGAGGAGTCCGAAAAGCCTGCCCAGCGCCAGGCACAGCCGGCGGGGTAATACAGCTGCCTTCAAGGAGAGGGTCTTCACCACAAGCCATTCCAGCCGATAGCGCATCTCCTATTCCCCCTCCGGATTCAGCCTTAGCTTACTCATCAAGGTCTGCTGGAATTCTTCCTGCTCCCTTATTTCTATATCTATTTTCAGATAAAGGAAGGGGAGGTCACCGAGCTTCAGCTGGGACAATCGAAGGGCATCCTTTTCAGTGGTGACCACTGCCTCCGTGTTAAGCTGGCGGGCAGTGGAAACCACAGCATTCACTTCCTTTTGATTGTACCAGTGGTGGTCTCTGAATCTGAAGGAACGAACAATCTCCAACTGGAGTTGCCGTAAGTCCTCCTCAAAGTAGAGGGGCTGAGCTATAGCACAGAGGGAGACCACCCTCCTGGTGCGAAAGGGGGGTTCCCTGACCTTCCGGTCCCCTTTCACCCAGAACAGACCCTTCAGCAAACGCTGGCTGTAGAATAGAGGAGCTGTGGGGTTATATCTCTTTATAGCTTCCAGCACAGGCGAATGGCTCTGCCCTGGAGCAGATTGGGTGATTACAATGATGTCGGCTCTCCTTATCCCCTTGAGAGGCTCCCGCAGACGCCCCCGGGGGAAGAGGTGGAGCTCTGGCTGGATTTCGTTACCGTCCAGCAGTAGGATATCCACATCTCGCCACAGCCTCCGATGCTGAAAGCCGTCATCCAGCAGGTACATTTCAGCTCCCAGTTTTTCCTCTGCCCATTGCCCCGCCCGATAGCGGTCGGGATGGACAACAACCGCCACCGCCGGCAGGTTCCTGGCTATCAGATATGGCTCGTCCCCGGCGTATCGTGGTGAGGAGAGAATTTTCTCCCCATCGGATACTACGGCTAAAGCCCTCTTTTTCTCCCTCTTATAACCCCGTGACAGTACCGCTACCCTAAAACCCTTCTGGTGAAGAAATCTGGCTACGTAAAGAGTGAGGGGTGTCTTACCAGTCCCTCCCACCGTCAGGTTTCCAATGCTTATCACCTTTCCCGAAAGCCTCCTGAGAGTAAATAGCCCCCGGTCCCACATCCAGTTACGCCATTCAAGAAACCACTGATAGAGCTTAATCAAGGGAAGCATAAGCAAAATAAGGGGGGAAGAAGTCTTCCCGGTTATCGTTCCCCTATCCTCTCTTATGCTCCCTATATCATTCATCAGCTCACCACTTCAGACTGCTCCTCCTGTTGCTGAAGGGGGAAATAGCTTCTGGATAATGGCTAAGCTCTTATCGGTTGCTCCTCTATTTGCTTTGACAATTTGCCGTGCCTTCTTCCCCATACGGGCGCAAAGCCCATCATCCTCCAGAAGTTGGAGGAAAGCCTGGGTAAGCTCCTGCTGATTTTTAACCATTATGCCTCCCTCCTCCTTGAGAAATAGCTGGGAGATGGCTTTGAAATTATCCATATATCTGCCAAAGACGACCGGCTTACCGCGGGATGCTGGCTCCAGGATATTGTGCCCTCCCACAGGGACCAGGCTGCCCCCGACAAAGTTTATCCTCCCCAGGGCATAGGCAGAGGTCAACTCCCCGATGGTATCCAGCAGAAGGAGCTCGGGCTCCCCTCCCTCCTCCCCGTACTTGCTGCGCCGACGGTAGCAAAAAGAGGAGCTTCTCAGAAGTTTCTCCACCTCGTCAAACCTGGTAGGGCGACGTGGGGCCAATATCATCTTAGCCTGTGGATATTTCTTTTTAACCTTCCGGAAGCTGGTCAGCATCATCTCCTCTTCACCTTTTTCGGTGCTTCCGGCAACTATCACCGGGGTTTCGGGCTTGACCCCCAGCAGCCCACTAAGCAGCTTTGTGGTTTTTGAAGAGGCGGGGGGCTCATCGGTATCATATTTGAGATTTCCGGTAGCCATCACTTTATCTTGCCTGGCTCCTAAAGAGATAATCCGCCGGGCGTCTTCCTCGCTCTGCATACAGTAAAAATCCACATCTTTCAATACCCGGCGAAAGAGGGTTCGTATTTTAAGATACCGACCATAGGAGCGGGAGGAGAGCCGCCCGTTTACAAGAACGACTGGTATTCCCCGCCTCTTGCACTGGCGCAGCGCGTTAGGCCATAGCTCTGTCTCCAGGATAACGAGCAATACCGGGTTAAGGCGACTGAGGCTCCGACGGATGGAAAAGCTCCAGTCAAAGGGGAAAAAGACCACCCCATCAACCTCAGGAAAGATCTGCTGGGCAATCCTGTTGCCCGTAATAGTAGTGGTAGAAATAACGAGGGGATAATCGGGATACCCCTTTTGCAGCGCGCCGATCAGCGACTTTGCCGCCAGCACCTCGCCCACTGATACCGCATGCACCCATATAGACTTCTTTCTATTGGAGTTCACCTCTCGGGGGATAGAGCCAAACCTCTGAAAGAGGCTTCTCCAGTAGCGAGGGTAGATGAGCTCCCGCACAAGAAAATAAGGTATGAGCACCAAAAAGGCTAAGGTGTAAATTAAACTGTATATAAAATACATGGGTAGTTTTGATTTACTTCCGAGGACTTATCCCCTTGCCTGGCAGTTCAGCCCCATAATTCAAATTACCTATTACGAGAAAAAATTATAATACACTAAGCTTTTAAGGTCAACCATATTAAGGGGTTAAAAAAAGAACCCAGCCAATGCATTTGTTAGAGGCTCATGGAAAGAACTGTTGAACAAGTAATTTCCTCTATTTTACCAATTTATCGGCTACGCTTCCGGGATGAGCATCTGAGCTTATTGCTGAGGAGGTGAGCCTGACGAGTCGGCTCGGGCAGTCGGTAGCCCCGGCAGGTCTGCAGCACAAGAGAGATGGAACCCCTCAGGTCTATCTTATGCCCCGGAGAGACGAATACCGGGCGGACCCCTTTTCTGGTGCGCACCACCGCCCCTATTATCTTATCTCCTGCCTTTATCCAGGAGAAGCACCCCGCCCGCTTGTCCACCGTCTGATACTCACCGTAGAGCCTGCTCTTGGCACATCCTACGGTAGGAAGTGATAGGCAAAGACCCAGGTGGGAAGCAAGCCCCATCCCTCGGGGATGAGCAATCCCCTGACCATCGCACACCACAACATCGGGCTTATGGCTCAACCTTTCAGAGGCAGTCAATAGAGGGGGAACCTCCCGAAAGGAAAGAAGTCCCGGTATATAGGGGAAAGAAGGTTTAGAGATACTCCAGGACTCCTCTATAAGATGAAGGTCGGGGAAGGAGAGAAGCACAACCACCGCATAAAGGAGCTGGGAGCTTTTGCTGTAGGAGACATCGACCCCGCCAACTATATGAACCTCCCCCTTTAGCTCCTCAAGGGAAACCAGCTTCCTCAGACGGTGCTGAATTTCAACCGCCTCCCTGGAGGAGACCTCCCAGGAATGTAAAGGGGATAACTTCATACAATAACCTCCTGAAAGAGGTTTCTCTCTCATATTCAGCTTTAGCAAAGAAGCTACTGAAATTCATCCCTTTGCTGGTAATTTGCTTTAATCCGACTTGAGGTTTAAATTAATAGATTCAGAAGGAATAGAAACCCAAAGATTAAGAAACACCGCTGCCCCCCTCGTATGAGAAGCGGAAAATAGGGCAATGAGAGCTCATGAAGGGTGCTGCTGAAGAATGGCTTCTCTCTGCTGGAGCAGCTTCTCCGCCTGAGGGAATAGCTCCAACGCCTTCTGAACGGATGCGTCTTCTTGAACCAAAATCTGGTAGCCGGCAGGCAGCCCCCATTTGTGAGCAAACACCTCCTGCTTTATCCTCATCTTGATGTATTCGGACTCAGCATCAAAGTTGGCAAGAGAATAGGCTATCTTCTCTTTATCTAAAAATTCCTTAAACTCCTCCACAACGGATGAGGCAACCTCAAAAGTGCGGTCGATATCGGGGTGGCTGCTGACATAATGGGTGGCAAAATTGAAGAATGTATTACGGCTCTGGAGCCTCTGAGCCAGCTCCGACATGATGGTAGAGGAGATAACCACATCAGGAACTATACCACCTCCGCCATAGACCTTACGCCCTGAAACAGTGGTAAAAACCTCTTCGCTCTTAGGCGGAAGGGTATCCGGAGAGGGAAAGAAATACTCCTCCCAGGAAGAGGTGTAATCCCTCTGAATACTTCTCCCACTGGGGGTATAATACTTTGCAGTGGTCAGTGATAGCGCTGTCTCCTGGCTCAGCCTGTAAACGCTCTGCACCAACCCCTTACCCCAGGTTGTCTCCCCCACAATAAGTCCCCGGTCGTGGTCCTGTATGGCACCAGCCACAATCTCCGAAGCACTGGCACTCCCCAGATTGACCATCACAATGAGCGGAAAGTCGGGACGAGTCCCCTCCTTCGTGGCGAAAAAGATCTGAGAGGTTCTCATCGCCCTTCCCCTCATCTCCACGATTTTCCCCTCTCGGATAAACTTGTCCGCCGCTTTGACTGCTTGATCCAGAAAGCCCCCGGTATTACCCCGAAGGTCTAAAATCAGCCGCTTCATCCCCCTCCCTTCCAGTTCCACCAGAGCATCTTCCAGGTCATTAGCGCTCGAGAAGGCGAAGCGAGAAAACCTTATATATCCCACTCCCTCTTTCAGTATGAAGGATACCAGGATGCTCGGGGCTTTGATCTCATCCCGGATAATGGTGAAAACCAGGGGCTCTGGATAGCCCCTCCGGGAGATGGTTATAGTAACCTTGGTCCCCTTTGCCCCTCTCAATTTAGACAGGATGGTCTCGATATCCATTCCCTTGGTGCTTTCCCCTTCAATTTCGGCTATCACATCCCCTGCCTGAATCCCCAGGCGATGGGCAGGGCTCCCCTCGATGGGGGAGATAATAGTTAACTCCTCACCCCGCACAGCTATGGAAACCCCGATGCCGAAGAAGCTACCCTCCTGATTCCGCTGCAGGCTGCGAAAAGTCCTCTGGTTGAGGAAATTAGTGTGGGGGTCAAGGGTGCCCAGCATCCCTCGGATAGCACCAAATATAAGTCTTTGACTATCAACCTCTTCCATATAATTGCTTTGAACTGTCACCAAAGCCCTGGTAAACATCTTCAGAAATTCGGTGGTCTGCGGAGCTTTCTCCTGTAAAGGAACTACCACCGCAGTACCCAGAGCACACACCACCAGAATCCCCACGGCAACACCTAAATAAACCCTCTTCATCTGAATCCTCTCTTTCTGTTCAATCCATTTTACAAGATTAATCCACTAATGTAAATAGGAAGCTACATAAAAACAAAGGACTACCCTCACCGCGCAAGATTCCTTCGGGCGATAGCAATGGTAATCCCCAGAATGCAATAGAGGAGCATTAATACCTCGGTGTCGCCCCAGCTATACTCTGTTAAACCGCTCACCAGAAATCCCGCAACTCCCGCCAGGGAGCCTGCCAGCACTCCCTTTTCAATCCCCGGGGGTGAATCTCTGAAGCCCCTCCATATCCTCTTCCACCATACGAGGAATATCCACAGGAAGGCGGTCAATCCCAGCAGACCACGGGTGACCAGAATCTGCATAAAGTTGTTGTGCAGATGCCAGAGGTTTTGGTGCTGAGCCTCAGGGGAGCGGTATTCAGGGTAAATCTTTTGCAGAGCATGCATTCCTATCCCACTCACCAGATAGCGGGGATTATCGGAAAGGATCTGAAAGCCGCTGCGCCACATCAGCAGACGTTCTTTATTAGACTGTAGATAGGGGAGTAAAGACGAGGGTTCACCATCCGGATGAAGTCGGAAAATAGACCTCACCATAACAGAGCTTCTCCCCAGGTTAAGATAAAATAAGGAGAGGTTTAAAGATACCAACACCAGGATGGTGATGAGAAGAACCCTCTTCCCCTTCATTCCCGCCAGTAACAGCACGCTGCATAGGAGACCAATCCAGGGACCCCGGGAATAGCTGACGACCAAGCCACCGAACATGACCGCCAGGGCTATAGTAAAATAAATCTTCCTCCTGACCCCCTTGGAATAGATAAAGAGACCCAGAGTCAGGGAGATGACCACAATCAGATACTCGGCATAGGTCAAGTAGAGGCTGAAAAATCCAGTGCTTCGGCCCTGAAAGTGGTCGAAGAGGTCCCAACGGGTGATAGATTGGGAAATTCCATAAGCCCCCGCTATGGCACTGACCAGGATGAGTCTGCTAACCAGCTTCTCCACCTTCCAGGCTTTATCGACATTGAGGGCAAAAAGGTAATATATGATAATGAGGGCTAAGGAGCGAAACTCCTTCAGGCTGGCAAAAAAATCTATGGAGGTGACCACCGACAGAGCTGAAGCCCCCACCAAAGTCACCAGGGGGGTATCCAGCGGGGTCTTCTCCCATCTCTCTTTCCTGGCTATGAGGTAGACATAGAACATCAACCCGGCGGTTACCACCCATATTATATAGGTGAAGGAGATGGAAAAGGGGGAGAAGAGGATAAAAAGGAGCAAGCCCCAGAAGATAACTTCCTTGTCAATCGGTCTGCCAAAGGGCATCAAACCCCTCTCTTTCGCTATTTGTTATAACTTTTTACCGGCTCTGTTTTAATGAAAAATTATATCAGGCTTACCACCCGTTGTAAATCACTTTCCCCTTTCTGCTTTCTTTATATACATCATATACATCCGCATACAAAAAAGAGGGCTCATCCCTTACTTGGGAGTGCCCTCGTTGAATTTAAAGCCCTTAGACTACTCTATTATAAAATTTATGTTACGATTTTTTTAATTAAATTCTGCTTTAATGGGTGCAAATAATTCCGCACATACACCAATAAATAACCCCAGAAACTTATACAAGTAACTTTTTTCAAATATGCCGATATAGTTTTAAATATAATAACATTATCTATCTAAGAATGCTTTTAAGGAGCACTTCTCCCGAGTTCTGACGATTGCTTCTGTTGAGTCTATTTCCACCATCTTTTCCTCTATTTGCTAATCAATGATTTAGGAAATTAAGCAGTACCCTTAAGTTGTGTCAGCGAGGATCAATGCGGTGAAGCTTTCTCGCAAACTCACTTTAAGCGATTTTTTAATGAAACCCTCTCAACCAAAGATTTTACAGCAAGGACAACTCCAATTAGTGCCCTCTGGACGTTCTGGATGGGTAAAATTATCCGGCGGGTCAAAGTCATGAAAGTTATCACATTCCTTTTCGAATGCCGCCTGCGGCGATGCGGCATAACTGAACTTGAAGTGCGTCCACTTTGTTTTGCTAATCCATGACTCCAGGCGGGCTCTGACATCCGAATCAGAACGTCCAATATATCCGACGAGAAACTTCCCTTTTTCGGACTCCCTACCGATAGCGTAGTTACCGGGAGAGGTAAGAGTAACTTTCGCCTTGAGGGTTTCAGAGTTTAAATTGTATGGTCCTTCCATTCTCAGAAAACGCACTATTTGCCTCCTTTCATTTGTTTCTCAGCTAAATTTCGCATAAAGTTTTCGGTCCTGGCTAATAGCGCAGCATTTAGGCAAATGAAGTGAACTGCTAAGCCCCGTCATCGAAAAATGCTGTTGAGCATAAATAATTGTTGCACAATGCAATAATTTTTTAATTAGTGCAAAGTAACTATTTATCCCTTCCCTTTTTTCACAAGAAATTCTACTCCCAGCAAATTAGGCTAAGAATATCAAGGTATAATATGGACCTTTATCTTTCCTCATAGCGCACTACTGTGATTCCGGCTTTAGTTTCCAATGTGGGCAGGACCGTCCGATAATTTCCTTTATCCAGCCTAAGCAGCGCAAAATCTTCTCCATTTTCTGGAGTACTTTAATAGATTGTCAGCCAATGCTTTTTAGGTTTTGAAAACAAGAAGAATACGGAAACTAAAAGACTGGCGGCAACCCCGAGAAGCTTCGATTTTTCATATACCGCTTTGGTCATCTTATCATAAGGAATTTCATGTTTTATGTTAAGAGTAGGCCCTGCTGCTTCAATCATAATATCCTCATCAGCAAATTGCAGAATTACATTTCTCTCGTTGCTTTTCCCGCCTTCAGTGCGAACAATTTTAATCTCTTGAAATGTTTGTCCATAAGCTGATGGCACTGTTACTGGAGGAATGGAAGTTCCCCATGAAACTTTAAAGCCAATAAGCAACGAAATGGCACTAACCTTTCTTGTCTCAACCTCCTGATATTTATTTTTTAAAGTTCACTCTATAAGGAATTCCTCATCAATGATTGTTGAAAATTATAAGACAAATGTACTACTCTTGTCAACAAAATTGATAAATAATTGCCAATTTTGTGACAATTGATAGGTCTGCAATATTAAAATGCATCTTTCTCGCTAATAAAAGACAAAGTTAGTTATTTAAAAATTGGCCTCCTCAACAGCAGGCACAGCTGAGGATTTGAAAAAGACTTCCCCTTTATGCTATATTAATAACAGAAGCAAAGCACATTCTATCTTCTACATATAATCCTTTTCCCTTGAACACAAGGAGGATGGCGCAAAGATGAGATGTTTTTATCACCCCGAAAAGGAAGCGGTGGGAGTTTGCCAGTGGTGTGGGCGGGCGGTCTGTGTCGAATGCCAGCGGACTGAAAGGGGGAAGGTCGCCTGCCACTCGTGCAGCGAGGAGCCTTCGTTCGGCGGGTTTGGTTTCCACTTTGACTTCGGCGACCTCGGCAAGGAAATCCGCCATTGGGTCCACGAGGCCACCCATTGCCCCTCCTGCAACCGTCTGGTGAAGCCCGATTTCAAGGTGTGTCCTTACTGCCAGGTTCCCCTGAAGGCTTACTGCTCGCAATGCCACCGCCCCCTCGCTCCAGGTTGGGTAGTCTGCCCCTATTGCGGACAGAAAAAAGAGGATTGACAGGATGAAGAGCCGCGAACTGGCTGACATCTTCGACAAGATGGCGGACATAATGGAATTCAAAGGGGATAATCCCTTCAAAATTAACGCTTATCGCAAAGCCGCCCGGGTGCTGAAAGACCTTACTGAAGACATTGAAAAGCTCGCCCAAGAAGGAAAGCTAAAAGACCTCTCCGGTGTCGGCTCCGGCATCGCCAAAAAGATAGAGGAGTATCTGAAAACCGGTCGTATGAGCAAGTATGAGGAGGTGAAAGAGGGGGTTCCCGACGAGCTGATTGAGTTACTGAAAATTCCCGACCTCGGTCCCAAAACCCTTGCCCTGCTCCATAAGGAGATGGGGATAAAGAATATGACTGAACTGGAGGAGGCGCTGCAGAGCGAACAGGTGAGAGACCTCCCCGGCATGGGGGCTAAGAAGGCGGAGAATATCCTTCGGGGCATCCGCCTGCTGAAGGAGAGTCGGGGGAGGATTCCCCTGGGTGTTGCCCTCCCCCTGGTGGATGAAGTGATAGAGCTTATGAAAACAAAGGGGATTGTCCGGGAGATATTCCCCGCCGGGAGCCTTCGCAGATGCCGGGAGACCATAGGGGACATCGACCTGCTGGCTACCGGCAAGGATGGCACCAGAATAATCGAGGAGTTCACCCATCTCCCTATGGTCACCGAGGTTCTGGCTGCCGGAAAAACCAAGGGGAGCGTCATCACCCATGGAGGCACTCAGGTCGACCTGCGGGTGGTGCCCGGGGAGTCCTTTGGTGCCGCTCTGCAGTATTTCACCGGCTCCAAAGCCCACAATGTCAGGCTAAGGGAGATAGCGAAAGATCAAGGGCTGAAGATAAACGAGTACGGAGTCTTCCGCGGGGAGGAGCGAATAGGGGGAAGCACGGAGGAGGAAGTCTACCGCATTCTGGGTTTCCCCTGGATACCACCGGAGCTCAGGGAGGACCGCGGGGAAATAGAAGCGGCGATGGAAGGAGGCTTGCCCTCCCTGGTTGAGCTGGCGGACATAAAAGGAGACCTCCATGTTCACTCTAACTGGAGCGATGGGAGCGCCACCCTGGAGGAGATAGCCGAGCAGGCAAAGAGGCTCGGCTATGAGTATCTGCTCATTGCCGACCACTCCTTCGCTGTAAGGATTGCCGGAGGACTCTCGCCAGAGGAGCTCCTGAACCAGATAGAGGAGATAAAAAAGGTAAACCAGAAGCTCAAAGGCATCACCCTGTTAGCCGGGACAGAGGTCGACATCCGCTCC
>NJBL01000015.1 GCA_005223145.1 bacterium (candidate division B38) B3_B38
CGGTCCTTCCTCAGGAAGAAGAGTTGGGTCCCGATTGGCTGGAGAGGCTACGGCAGACCATGCCAGAGGAGGCTCCGCCTGCTGAGGTGGCTGAAGCAGTCCCTCCCGTTTTTGAAGAAGCCGCGGCCCCGCCTTTCCCGGTGGAGGCCGAACCAGCAGAAGAGATCCCCGATTGGCTGCAAGAGCTGAGACCGGAGCCTGAGGCGCCGCCCACGCCTGTGGAAGCGGAAGCACCACCGTTGGCGGTGGAGGAGGAAGTGGAAGAGGTGCCTGACTGGCTGCAAGAGCTGAGACCGGAGCCTGAGGCGCCGCCCACGCTTGCGGAAGCGGAAGCCCCGCCCTTGGCAGAAGAGGGAGCGGAAGAAGAGATCCCCGATTGGCTGCAAAGGCTGAGGCCGGAACCTGAGGAGCCACCGTCCGTGCCCATGGAAGTGGAAACCCCACCGTTGGCGGTGGAGGAGGAAGCAGAAGAGGTGCCTGAGTGGCTGCGGGAGTTGAGGCCAGAGCCTGAAGAGCCGCTGCCCACGCCTGCGGAAGCGGAGGCACCACTCTTGGCAGAGGAGGAAGCGGAAGAGCTACCTGACTGGCTGCAGGAGTTGAGACCAGAGCTTGAGGGAGAAACCCTCGTCTTCAGAGAAGAGAAAGAGGGCGAAAGACAAGTAGTCGCCCCCGAAGGGCTCGAGGAGAGGATAGCGGAGGAAATGCCTCCTCTGGAAGTTCCCGACTGGTTGGAAGAACTCGGACCTGCGCCTGAGGGTGAGGTGCCCGTTTTCAAAGAGGCCGAGGGGGTACCTCCCAGCGAAGAGGCGCCAGAATGGCTGCGCGAACTTGTTCCACCTGGGTTAGCAGTCGAGGAAGCGGTTGAAGCCCCCCCCGCGGTCCTGGGTGTTGAAGTGCCAACCGATGAAGTACCGGACTGGCTTAAGGAACTCGGTCCGCCTGTGACGGCTGAAAGGCCTGCTGCTGAAGAGGAAACGCTGTTGCCTCCTCCCCTTTCAGTGAAGGAAGAAGTTGGCCCTCCGGTTGCCGTCGAAGAAGCTCTGGAAAAGGTAGGTCCTGTTGATGTGAGCGCTATTTTCGTCCCCGCTCCTTTGGTGAAAGGTGCAGCCCTGGAGGCAATGGAGGCGGGAATTAAGCTGCTGGTCATTGTTCCCGACCGCGTCCCCATATATGATGTTCTGGAGATTGACCAGGAAGCCACAAGGCGAGGAGTAAAGTTTGTTGGTCCCAATACCCTCGGGCTGTGCAGTCCCGGAAGGGCAATCGTGGGGATGATCGGAGGACGGGCAGAGTTTGCCAGGCAGTGGTTTAGTCCGGGGGAGGTGGGGGTTACCTCCCGCAGCGGTGGTATAACCACCTCCATAGCCTACTATCTCAACAAGCAGGGAATAGGGCAGTCCACCATAGTTCATGTCGGCGGGGATGTGATAGTGGGACTCCCGCATCCTGAAATCGTAAAGCTCTTCCAGGAGGACGAGCAAACCAAAGCGGTGGTTATGTTTGGCGAAATCGGTGGCTCTCAAGAAGAGCAGGTAGCCGAGCTCATTGCCGAGGGAAAATTCACCAAGCCTCTGGTGGCATTCATTGGAGGGGCGGCTGCCAAAGAGGGGACCCGCTTCTCCCATGCCGGGGCTATCATTGAGGGAGGACGGGGGACTTATCAGGAGAAAGTAAAGCGATTGAAAGAAGTGGGGGCTTATGTGGTAGACAACTTTGGCGACATTCCCAAGGTAACGAAGGAGGCGCTTCGGTCAATATCCTGATAAGGCTGGATGGTATTGCTTATATACCCTTAATTGACTCATAAATTAGGAGCCCATAATGGAAGAATTACATTGGAAAACCGCTATCACCAAAGTAGAGCCTAACAAGCTCCTTCTCAGGGGGTATCGGATAGACGAGCTGATGGGGAAAGTCTCTTTCAGTCAAGCAGTCTATTTAACCCTCACCGGAGAGTTTCCCCCAGAGAAGGTAGGAAGGTTGATTGATGCTATCCTGGTAGCATCCATCGACCACGGGGCTACCCCCCCATCGACCCTCGCCGCGCTCACAGTAGCCTCCACCGGGGCTCCTCTCAACGCATCCCTTGCCAGCGGGATATTGGCCATAACCCATCTCCACGGCGGAGCAGTTGAGGGGTGCATGAGGGTCATTTTAGAGGGAGTCACAAGGATGGAAGAGAGCAACCGTTCTCCCGCTGAAGTTGCCGAGGAAATTGTGCAGGAATACAGAGAAAAAAAGAAGAGGATTCTTGGGTTTGGACATCGGATACACACCAAGGACCCTCGTACAGCCAGGCTGTATAAATTGGCCTCCGAGCTGGGAATAGCCGGTAAGCATGTGCAGATGGCAAAAGCCCTGGAAGAGGCGCTGTCTCGCTCCCTGGGGAAGTCGCTTCCCATAAATGTCGATGGAGCGATTGGCTCGTTGTTGTGCGAGATAGGTATTCCTCCTGAGATAGCTAACGCCTTTTTCATCATAGCCAGGGTGGCTGGTTTAACAGCGCACATCCACGAGGAGAAGACCCGTCAGCGACCGATGAGAAGGATTCACCCCACCGACCACGAATACGATGGACCCTCGGAAAGAACTCTAACCTGAAAAGGAGAACAATATATATGAAGGATGAATTGCTCCGCTTAATACCCGAATTCGACCTGATTAGAGATTCCGCTCTGCGGGAGAAGACCTTAAAGGTATGGGAGAAAGCTCTTCGCTGCGGCAGCTGGGAGGTAAGCGACCTGGAGAAAATCCCTTTTACCCTGATGATTCCCGATACTCCCATAAGCTTTAAGGACCATATAAGGGCGGTAACCAGAGTCTGTATAAAGGTAGCGGAAGCTTTCAGCGAGGTCTATGGCGATAAGTTAACCATTAATAAAGACTACCTGGTTTCCGGAGCTCTACTCCACGATATCGGTAAGCTCCTGGAATACACCGAAGAGAAGGGGAAATTCATCCAGAGCAGGTCAGGCACTTTCCTTCGCCATCCCTTTTCCGGGGTGGGACTCTGTTTCGAGGAAGGAATCCCCGACGAGGTTCTCCACATCATCGCCGTCCACTCCAAAGAAGGGGAGGGGGTTCGGCACTCAGTGGAAGCCATAATAATTCACTACGCCGATTTCCTGAATTTCGACCCCTTCAGGCTATAATTTTCCTTTTACATGGAGGAGCCATGGGATTTACCTTCGCCGAAAAGATACTGGCAAAGAAATCGGGAAGAGATAAGGCTGCTGCAGGCGAGATAGTCACCGTTACCCCCGACAGGATTCTGTCCCACGATAATGCCGCCGCCATCTCCAGGATTTTTCAGAAGCTGGGCAGGAATAAGGTGGTCAACCCGGATAAGATAGTGATAATTCTGGACCATTGCGTTCCCGCGGCTAACGAGAAGTATGCTCTCAATCATAAAGAGATACGGGAATTCGTCACCGAGCAGGGAATAAAGGGCTTCTACGATGTAGGGACGGGTATTTGCCACCAGGTACTGCCCGAAAGGGGCTACGCTTTTCCCGGCTTACTGATTCTGGGCAGCGACTCTCACACCACCACCTATGGGGCTTTTGGCGCCTTTGCGACGGGAATAGGGAGAAGCGAGGCGGCGGTACTCTGGGCAACCGACCACCTCTGGCTCAGAGTTCCCGAGACATACAGAATAGAGGTGGAAGGGACTTTCCCTCGGTGGGTCTCCGCCAAGGATCTTATTCTCTATATCATTGGAGAGCTGGGAGCCGATGGCGCACTTTACAAGGCGGTGGAGTTCTGCGGACCAACAATAGAAAAGATGAGCATCGCCGGGAGGATGGTGCTGTGCAATATGGCAGTGGAGATGGGAGCGAAAATAGGATATGTTCCCCCTGACGAGAAGACTTTCCACTGGCTGGGTCCGCGGGTTAGGGAAAATTACGAGGTTATCACCTCAGACCCCGACGCTGCTTACGAGAGGGTCATCCATTACAAAGTGAGCAACCTGCTCCCTCAGATAGCCTGCCCCCATCAGGTGGACAATGTTAAAGCGGTTTATGAAGTTTCAGGAACAAAGATTCATCAAGCTCTGATAGGAACCTGCACCAACGGCAGGATGGATGACCTTGAGGTAGCAGCCAGCGTCCTGAAAGGAAAAAGGATTGCTCCAGGAGTGAGGTTGCTGGTTTTTCCCGCCTCCTTGGAGGTGTATCGGGAGGCATGGGTCAAAGGTGATCTCCTGCAGTTAGCAGAGGCGGGTGCCATTATAATGAACCCCGGATGCGGACCCTGCCTCGGGGCGCACGAGGGGGTGCTGGCTCCGGGAGAGGTCTGCCTGAGCACCGCTAACCGCAACTTCCGGGGAAGAATGGGCTGTCGGGATGCTTCCATCTACTTAGCTAGTCCGGCTACAGTAGCTGCCTCGGCTCTCAAGGGGCATATCACCGATGTGCAAAGCCTATAGCTATATTTTAAAGTAATACTTTATGATTGGGAAGCGAATTATATGAAGCTAAAAGGAAAAGTATGGAAATATGGGGACGACATCAATACCGATGTCATCTTTCCGGGGAAGTATACCTATACCATCTCCGACCCTGAAGAGATGGCCAAGCATTCCCTGGAAGACCTCGACCCCGCTTTCGCCTCAGGGGTGAGCAAGGGGGATATTATTGTTGCCGGCAAAAACTTCGGCTGTGGTAGCTCCAGGGAACAGGCGGCGACCTGCTTGAAGTATGCCGGAGTGGGGGCAGTGGTGGCCAAGTCTTTCTCCCGCATCTTCTTCCGCAATGCCATCAATGCCGGGCTCCCGCTCATCCAGTCCGCCGATGCCCCCGACAACATAAAGCCCGGCGAGGTGATAACCATCGATTTTGAAAAAGGAAAGCTGACCTGCGAGCAGGGGGTGTTTACTTTTCCTCCTTTGCCAGAGGAGGTTATGGGGATTCTGCAAAGCGGTGGTCTGATACCCTATACTCGTAAGCTGTTAGGAACTGAGTAGCTATTCAGGAGTTGAACATATGGCCAAGTATAAGATTGCCTGGCTGCCCGGTGATGGCACCGGGAAGGATGTGTTAGAGGCGGCAAGGATTGTATTGGATGCTGTAAAGCTGGACGCCGAGTACATACCCGGGGATGTGGGCTGGGAGTTCTGGAGGAAGGAGGGTAATCCCCTCCCGGAACGGACACTGGAAATTTTGAGGAATACCGACTGCTGCCTGTTTGGGGCCATCACCTCCAAGCCGAAAGAAGAAGCCGAGAAAGAGCTGGTGCCCGAGCTTCAGGGAAAGGGATATACCTATTACAGCCCCATTGTGAGGATGCGCCAGGAGCTCAATCTCTATGCCAATATCCGACCCTGCAAGGCTTACAAGGGAAATCCTCTCAACTACAGGGATAACATAGACCTGATAGTCTTCAGGGAGAATACCGAAGGACTCTACTCCGGCATTGAGTTTCATCCTCTCCCGAGGGAGGCTATGGATGCCTTTTTAAAGCATCAGCCCAAGGCACGGCGATTTGCCAATGTGCCCTTGGAAGACATAGCCATATCGGTCAGATTCTTCACCCGTCCCGCCTGCCAGGCCATTATCAGGAAAGCCTTTCAATACGCCCAGAAGCATAAGAGACAAACTGTCACCCTGGTAGAGAAAGCCAATGTGCTGCGGGAAACAGGAGGCATGATGCTGGGAGAAGCCCGACGGATTGCCCGGGAATACCCGGATATTGAGCTGTGGGAGACCAATATTGATGCTATGTGTATGTGGCTGGTAAAAAATCCGGATAAGTACGGCGTTCTTATTGCCTCCAATCTTTTCGGGGATATCATCTCCGACCTGTCTGCTCAGCTGGTAGGGGGGCTGGGATTCGCCTGTGCCGCCAATCTGGGGGATAACTACGCCCTGTTTGAGCCTACTCACGGCTCCGCTCCCAAATATGCCGGTTTGTACAAAGTGAACCCTATGGCCACCTTGTTGAGTGTGAAAATGATGCTGGAATATCTCAATGAGGAGGAGAAAGCTCAACGTCTGGAGAGCTCCATTGCCCGGGTGATCGCAGAGTGCAAGGTCAGAACATACGATATGGGAGGGAACTCCACCACCCTGGAAGTCGCTGAGGAGGTAGCCAGATATATTTAATGAAGCTCTATCAGAGGTGTAGGAATGGGAAAGACCATTGTTGAGAAAATAATAGCCCGTCACTGTCGGGAAGAGGTCACCCCGGGGAAGGTAGTGTGGGTTGATATCGACCTCCGGACGGCGCGGGACTTCGGCGGAGCCAATGTGGTGGAGAACTTCCGCCGCAATTACCCTGAGGATAGGGTAGCCGACGCTGCGAAGACCTTCTTTACCTTCGATTGTGTCGTCCCCGCCAACAACATCCCCTATGCCAACAATCAACAAATATGCCGGGACTTCGCCCAGCAGCAGGGGATAAAAGTTTCCGATGTCGACCAGGGGATTGGCTCGCATATTTTAATAGATAAAGGGTTATGCTTGCCTGGATATATAGCGGTGGGAACCGACAGCCATCTCAACCTCCTGGGAGCCCTGGGGGCTCTGGGGCAGGGAATGGGAGATGTGGATATAGCATTTGCTTTCAGAACCGGAAAGACATGGTTTGAGGTTCCCGAGACCATAAAAGTAGTGGTCAAGGGGAAATTGTTCCCTCCTTTAAGCCCTAAAGACCTGACCCTTGCTATCCTCAAGCGATTGGGTTCCAAAGGAGCTTTAGGGAAATCGATAGAGTTTTACGGGGAAGCAATGGATAGCCTTGGCCTCGATGGGAGGATAACCCTCGCCAGTATGGTCACCGAGATGGGGGGTATCGCCGGCTTCATTACACCTAATCAGGAGGTACTTGATTATTGCCGAGCCAGATCGGGTAGAGAGAAAATTGAAGCTGTGGTAGCTGACCCCGATGCTCACTACTGCCAGACCATAGAGATAGACATAGCCGGCTTGAAGCCCCAGATTTCCCTCCCTTATCAGCCCTCTAAGGTGGTTGATGTGGAGGAGGCTAAAGGGGAGAGGGTTAACTCCATCTTCTTAGGTTCGTGCACCAACGGGCGCTGGGAGGACTTTAAAGTGGTTGCCTCTATTCTAAAGGGGAGGAGAGTCTACGAGGGTGTGATGTTCAAGGCGGTGCCGAGTACCAGGGAGGTCTATGGTCGGCTGCTGAAGGAGGGCTTGTCGGAGGCTCTATTTGATGCAGGGGTGATCTTGACCAGTTCCGGCTGTGGTGGTTGTGCTTCGGGGCAAGTGGGGATGACCGGCGAGGGAGAGGTGCAGCTCAGCACCGGCAATCGCAACTTCAAAGGAAAGCAGGGAGCTGGCAGAACTTTTTTGGTCAGCCCCGCCACAGCCGCCGTATCCGCCCTCAACGGGAAGATTACCTCTCCGGACAAAGTTTAATGAAAGAGAGATGAGCCATGAAAAGACCGGTGGTAATCAAGGAGAGGGTATGGGTCCTGCGTGATGAACAAGGAATGGCGATAGACGATATTGACACCGACCAGATATATCATAATGCCCACCTGGCAATAACCGAGCTTGAGAAAATGGGGCAGTTCGCCCTGGGGAACCTCCCCGGATGGGAAGACTTCCCTCAGAAAGCCAAGCCGGGGGACATCCTCATTGTGGGACGGAACTTCGGTGCGGGTTCCTCCCGTCAGCAGGCGGTGGACTGCTTCCGCTCCCTGGGGATAGCCCTCATAATCGGGGAGTCTTTTGGGGCTATATACAAGAGGAATGCTGTAAATTCAGGCTTTCCGCTGTTAATATGTCCAGGAATTATTAGCCAACCGGGGAAGATAGATTCTGGCAATATTCTGGAGGTGAATTTATCCGCCGGGGAGGTCTATAATCATACCACTGGCAAGAAGATTGAAGGAGGGGAGCGCTTCTCCCAGGTTCAGATGGATGTATACCAAGCGGGCAACCTATTTGAATATGAAAAAACGATATTAACTTAGAATGGTGAGTATCATCACTGTTACTCATTTTCTTAATTTGCGGAGGTCGGTATTCTTCCGACTTCCAATTGTCACCGGAGGTGAGCAAGATGCTTGAAAATATAAAATGGTTAGGGCATGCCAGTTTTGTTATCAAGGCGGAGAAGGACATCTACATTGACCCCCGGAAGCTGAAGGATGGAGATCCTGCCGATATAATTTTAATCACCCACGATCATTATGACCACTGCTGTCCTGAAGATGTGCAGAAAATTCTGAAGCCCGACACGGTCATTGTCACCACTCCCGATGCGGCTGCCAAGTTCAAGGGAAATGTAAAGACTGTGAAGCCGGGAGATAAATTGACCGTCGATGGGGTGCCTATTGAGGCAGTTCATGCGTATAATGCCCGTAAGCAGTTTCACCCCAAGAAGCAGATGGGGGTAGGATACATCGTAACTGTGGTAAAAAAACGGTTGATGGGCGTTGGTGGTGCTTTCATACATGAGGGCGGAGAACCCCCCCCCGTTTCATTCAAAGAAGCTGTGAGGATTTACCACCTGGGGGATACCGATTTTATCCCCGAGATGCAGAATATCAAAGCAGATATCGCCCTGGTGCCGGTCGGAGGGACCTACACCATGGATGCCGAAGAGGCTGCCAAAGCGGTCAACTCCTTTATGCCCAAGGTGGCTATTCCCATGCACTGGGGGGAGATCGTAGGCTCCGAGAAAGATGCCCAGCGGTTTAAAGAGCTGGCCCAATGCGAGGTAAAAATTCTGACTCCCGAAAAATAGATTCCTCCCCTAATAGCTCAGACCGTGCTCGGCAATATTCCTTATCCCCTAGATGGCTAACTCCACCTCCTGCGGGGTGGTGTAGATGTGAGTGGAGAAGCGTACTTCGCTCAAGTCGACAGTAGAGATTCCGCGGGAAATTAGGTAGATTAAGAGTGCCCGGATATTAGAAGCAGCGGGCGGTTTTCTCTTTTCGCCCTCTGTTTTTAGTGGCTTAAATGATCAGCCTTTCAATTTTAAATAGTCCAATGCCAGCTCAAGAGCCTTTTCCAGGTGCTGGGGATTGGTTCCCGCTCCCTGAGCGAATCCTTCGCCACCTCCGCCTTTTCCATCGATCACCTTGCAGCTCTCCCGCAGGGCCTCACCCAGGGGAAGACCCAGCCCTTTGGATGAAGCAAAGATAAGGTGTCCCATCCCCTGGCTCTCCACACCGGCTAAAACCAGCAGAGGCTCCTGATTGACTGCTTTTATTATGGCAGATTTCACCACCTGCAAGTCTTCCTGGCGAAAAATCATCTTTACGAGCTTGAAACCTTCATGAGGGGCAGCTCCGTCTATCAACTCCTGAGCAATGAAACCTGCCAGCCTCTCCTTCAGGTGCTTTAGCTCCCGACGGTATCCTTTCCCTTCCTCCCTCAGTTTATCGACCGCCTCGCTGAGCTTCTCCGGCTTTACCGACAAAGAAGCCGACACACCCTGCATCACCTTATGCTTCTGCCGATAATCTTTCAGGGCTCTTCTTCCGCAAAGGAAGCTGACCCTCATATTGCCTTTATATTTCTCCCACCCAATGACTTTTATCAGCCCTATCTCACTGGTGGAACGAAGATGCGTGCCCCCGCAGTGGGAGAGGTCCACCCCCTCTATCTCTACAATTCTGATGCTCTTCACGCCTTCAGGAAGCTCTTTCTTCCTGAGCTTCAACCGCGAAAACTCCTCGGGTGATACCTCATATGCTTTTATGGGAAGGTTCTTAATGATATATTGATTGGCTAACTCCTCCACCTGCTCCACCTGGAGCTCAGTTAGAAGCCCAATATCCAGGTCAATGGTAGATAGCTCCCTGCCGAGATGGAAGGATACAGTTGAAGCCTGGCACAGCTCAATGAAGACAGCCGTCAGGAGGTGCTGACCGGTATGCTGCTGCATATGGTCAGAGCGGAGCATCCAGTCTATCTCACCCTTCACCTTTGAGACTGAGAGAGGTTGCTCCAAAAGGTGAAAAATCTCATCATCTTTCAAGAGGACATCCCTAACGGCGATGCCGTTGAGAGTCCCCTGGTCATGGGGTTGACCGCCCGAGGTGGGGTAAAAGGCGGTCTGGTCGAGCAAAACCTCGTGACCCTGCTCGGTCTTATTCTGAGCTAAAACACGGGCGGAGAAAGTAGCCAAATAAGGGTTTTTTAAATAAAGCTTCTCAGTCATTTTTCTCCAGAGTTAAAGGAGGATTATATCCCCTCTTGTTAAGGTAGTCGACTCAGTTTTGCCGGGCCGTAATATAGTGAGTTGAACAGTAGCTTAAATGTTCCATGAGGTTGAGCACGGTTCTGGCAGCGGAACCCTATCAGGATGATGCGTCCCTTTCCTTTTTCCACTTCAACCAGAGCTGCCCGGTCAAAGAGTTTCTCTTCCCCCAATATCCATCCGCTCAACAGTGGGTTTTTCGACGGGTATTTTAACACCACCTTTGCTTTCTGGTCGAAGGACGGCAGCAGAGCAAAAGCGGGGCTATCCACAAAGCAAGCCGCTGCCTTCTTGCCCATGCCGAAAGCGATGGGCTGGGAGTTATCGACCTCCACCTCTAACAGAGAGCCCGGGCAGAAGAACTCCTCCTCAGGAATCTCTTTGAGGACATTTTTCACCGGTAGACCGAAGCTCTCTATAGGCAAGTCTGAGGCGGAGTCAAAGGTTATGAGAGTGCCGCCGGCTTCTACAAAGGATTTCAGGTTAGCCACCCCTTCGTTGCCTATCCCCCCTTCGTAAGGGGGCGGCAGTGGAGTAGAGGGGCGACCGGGTCGTCCGTCCCGCCTCCCGGTTATTATGCGTTGGGGGCTATCGTCGGGGATGATTATGACATCGTAGCGGTCTTTGAGGTTGCCGGTACGCATCTCAGCATTGTGGATATTCTTGTAAGGGAACTCAAACTGCTCCAGCAGCCATCTAGTCCACCCTTCGTCCATATTTGCAGTCCACGGCTTGTATAAGCCCAACTTCAGCGGCTGCAACCGATACCCATCCCCCATGATTTTCTTGTTTGCTGCATAGATGTTTAGATGAAGCTCCTTGGCTATGGAAGCCACGGCTTGATGTATTCCCTTTCTGACAGGGACAACTACTGCTCCCGGCTCAAAGCTCCTGTCAGCGAGCTTTAGCGGCTCTTTGGCCCAGTAGACTTGATAGCCATCCTTCAGCAGGCGGTTTACCGCGGTAAAGGAGTTATTGGTGCTATGCGAAAATACATAGGCATAGGTAGCCCGTCCAGAGACCATTCCCTCTGGATACTCAGCTTCTTTTACCGCTGTCAGTTCTGCCCTGAAGGGGGACTTGATGGTTACCGCCTTCACCCCCATCTGCAGGGGGAGGGTCCACCCGGTGTAATCGTAGGGCGATTGAGGGGGACCTTCGGGATAGAGCCTGATATCGGGATACTGCTGCCGTTCGAGCATATCTTTGGCGTAGGCTCTGAAGGGCTGGGACATTAGAAGCACATAGGTGCCCGCAGGATAGGTAATCCCATCGGCGGTGAAGGAGTCAGTGGCTTTATGAACCTCAACCCCTCCCAGCATCAGAGTTTCAATCATTTTGACCGCGGTTATCATATCTCGCTGGTCTGGAGAGATAAGAAAGGCAAAAGGAGGCTCTTTTTCTCCTTTTTCAATAGCCTGCTTTCCCATCAGATAGAAGTTATACAGAAAGTCCTCCTTATAAGCGGCGGCTGTTTCCAGCAGTGAAAATGAGGCGACCAGCTCATAATCCACTAAGTCCCTGAGTCTCCACCAGCCCCCCGGCCAGGGGTTAGGGAAGTTCTCCTGCGGTTTGTATTCGGGAAGCCCTCGGCGTCCACCACGGAGCTGAGATTTGTCGATAAAAATGGGGGTAGCCACCTTGATGCTGGCTGCTTCGGTCAATAACCCCACCATATTGTGCCACCAGGGGGTCATGAGGAAAGACCCCTCCCACCAGGCGGTGTAGATAGCCCTGCTGACCACACCAGAGTAGCCCTCCTCTTCCAGGTCCATTGCTATTCGGGAGCCCAGAAGAGCAATCTCTCGCCAGATAATCGGGTTTACATTGGGGTTTATGGGGTCGGTGAATGGTGGAACGAAAAGCCGAGCCCCATAGGAGCCCATCTGATGCTCGTCCAGTATTATCTCGGGAAACCACTCGTGATAGAGAACTCTTGTTATGAGTCTGGTTTCCTTCTGGGTTACCATAAAGGCGTCTCTGTTGTCGTCGTGCCCGGTGTACTTGTGGTAAAGCCAGGGCATTCTACCGCCCTCGTACTCGGTGCCCAGATACTTGTTGTACCAGTCAACCACCATTATCTGCCCATCAGGGTTATGAGACGGAATCAGTAAGAATATGGTCTTGTCAAGAATATTAATAATCCGAGGTGATTCCTCCGTAATCAGCCGATGGGCTAATTCCAGGGACATCTGAGAGGAGGCGATTTCGGTGGAATGGATATTACAGCTGATCATAACCACCACTTTTCCTTCGGCAGCCAGTTTGCGAGCCGCTGCAGGACTGAGCCCTCGGGGGTTGGCTAAAGAACGCTGAATTCTTTTATAAGATTCCAGACGAGACATGTTGTCGGAGGAAGTGATAATCACCATAATGAAGGGGTTCCCTTCGGTGGTCTCCCCCAGGGTCTCCATCTTGAGCTTATCCGACCTTTCATCCAGGAGTTTGAAGTAATTGACCATTTGAGGCCAGCTGGCTAACTCGTAGTCGGTACCCACTCGGAAGCCTAAAAATTCCTCTGGTGAGGGAGCTACTGTCTGAGCGGACAGAAGCGAGGCGGCGAGTAGAATCAGAAAGAGGGAAAGGATAGTTTTAGGAAAAGACTTAAAACCCCTCATTTTTGACCTCCATTCTCCGAAGAGGAAAAAAATTAAAACCATCTGATAGTGGAAAAAACAATATAAATATATCATCAACCCCTCATGCTATCAAGAACTTTTATAGCCGCCCTTAGTTGTGGTGTGCTGGAAAAGTTAATTGAATTAACGGGAAGGCTTTGATAGAATAATTATTGTTGAGTTCTTTCCCCCATTTCATGGAGAACTAACCATAGAAAGAAGAGAGAAGCCCAACTTGAAATCTGAGCTCCTCGAGGATTATTCCCTCACTCCCGTCCCACCAGAGCGGAGGCGGCACTGGATCAGTGTAGCGATGGTCTGGATCGGGGTGGCCATCGTGATGTCCGCCATCTTAAGGGGGATGATGATCGGGATGGGCCTGGGCTCCTTTAAGAGTATGGTAATAGCCTATCTATTAGGGGAGGTAATGCTGATTGTGATGATGGGGCTGACCGGTTTCATAGGGGCAAAGATAGGACTCTCTACCCCTCTGGTTGCCCGTGCCCCCTTTGGGAGTGTCGGCTCTCAGATAATATCCCTCTGCCTGGCAGGCTCTTCCATAGGGTGGTTTGCTGTTCAAGCGGGGCTTTTTGCCGAGACAGTGAACGCTTACACAGAAACCAGAGTGCCTGTACCCTACATAGCCTTCACTGCCGGGATAGTGATGATGTCTACGGCTATTTTTGGCTTCCGTGGTCTGAAGATGCTGAGCTGGATATCAGTCCCCTTGATGCTAATAGTGCTTATTGCTGCCATGATAAAGATTGGGCAGAACTTCCTTCCCTCTCATATACTGGTGAATTTGGCTAAGAACCACCACCCCGACCCTTATCCTCTGACTATTGGTGCGGCTGCCTCGCTGGTAGCGGGGGGTTTCATCGTGGGGGCAGTAACCAGCCCCGATGTCTATCGCTATGCCCGGAGAAGAGTGAGCGATATATTCTATGCGGCTACCCTGGCTATGGGTGTGAGCGCTCTGATGCATGTAGTAGGGTCGGTTCTGACCATGTCCACCGGAGAGTACCACGAGAGGCTTCCCTTCCTAATTATCTCCCCACAATATCTGGGACTGGGGTTTATCGGGTTTGTCATTCTGGCATTAGCCCAGTGGACTTCTAACGATAACAATCTATACTCCGCTGTGCTGGCATTAAATAATATTATACGATGGGATAAGTGGAAGCTTACTATTGTAGCCGGTGTTCTTTCCTCCTTGCTGGCGGCGGCTGGTATACTGGGCAGAATAGAGCTCTTTCTGACCCTCCTGACGGTGGGCATCGGTCCTATAGGAGGGATTATCATCGCACATTACTATCTCCTCAAACGCCACCACGAGGAGCATGGACAGTGGGGAGCAGCGAGGCCCTGCAATTACAAAGCTCTTATGGTTTATTTCGTGTCCTTTGGTATCGGGTGGATTACCTCGGGACATCCTTATACTATCAAGCTCTTTCCCTTTTCTGCTTTTGCTTTCAATGGGATTGTCTCTTCCATGCTCCTCTATTATATAGTTATGAAACTGGAAAGACGAGGTAAAAAGGAGGTCTAATGTATGGCTTTGAAGCAGGTTATGGAGGCTTATGAGCTTTTAGATAGCTCCCAGGTGAGCGGGGATGCCGTAGCTCAGCTTTTTCGGAAGCGTGGTTTAACCGAGGTGACAATGGAACACCTCGAAGGGGATGAAGGGAGCACCGACTTTATAAAAGTGCTGTTACCAGGAAGTTCCGGCAAAAGAAGCGGGGGGAAATCTCCCACCCTGGGGGTGATAGGGAGGGTTGGAGGTATAGGAGCCCGCCCGTCGAAGGTGGGGTTAGTATCAGATGCAGATGGGGCGGTTACAACAGTTGGCACAATGTTAAAGCTGGCTGATATGCAGCTTCAAGGGGATGTTCTAAGGGGGGATGTCATCGGGGCTACGCATATTTGCCCCCGCGCTCCTATTAAACCCCACCACCCGGTGGATTTTATGGATTCTCCAGTGGATATGATCAGGCTTCTCCGCCTGGAAGTGGTTCCTGCCATGGATGCCATTCTCTCGGTGGACACCACCAAAGGGAACAGGGTCATAAACCATAAAGGGTTTGCTATCTCTCCCACGGTGAAAGAGGGGTATATCTTTAAAACAAGCGAAGACCTGCTCGACATAATGCAGATAGTATGCGGGAGGATGCCCGCGGTATTTCCTCTCAGCACCACCGATATAACCCCTTATGAAAACGGTCTTTACCATATAAATAGTATTATGCAGCCGTCAGTATTAACCGATGCCCCGGTGGTGGGCGTTGCCATAACAACTGAGACGCCGGTGCCCGGGTGCGCCACCGGGGTGAGCCATGTAATCGATATGGAGGTTGCCGTCAGATTTATTATCGAAGTAGCCAAGGCTTTCGGTGAGGAGAGGGTGAACTTTTACGACCGTGATGAATTTCGCCAGGTGGTACAGAGATATGGCTCTATGAAGCACCTTCAAACCCTGGGCAAGAGTTAGCCGGTGTGAGGGAGAGGATTTGTGGCAAAAACTGTCGGGGCAATCACCATCGGTCAATCGGGTCGAGCGGATATTATCCCCGAGATGAGTGAAATCTCAGGGAGGGGGATAGAGTTTATAGAGGCAGGCGCATTGGACGGTTTTTCTTTTCATCAGATAGAACAGCTAAAGCCCACTGAGGGGGAGCATACCTTAATCACCCGATTGAAGGATGGAAGGGCAGTTAAGGTAGCCAGGGAGAGGATTATCCCTTTAGTGCAGGCTTGCATTGATAAGCTGACCAGACAGGGCATTGACCTGCTGACCATTCTATGCACCGGTCATTTTCCCCCGTTTGAGACTTCTCGATTGATTATCTATCCTTCAAAGCTCCTCCACTATACAGTTGAGGCACTTTCGCCATTGAGAAAGCTGGGGATAATCGTTCCTTTGCCGGAGCAGATAGAGTCCACCCGAGAAAGATGGCTATCACAGGGGCGAGAGGTTGTTATCCAATCGGCTTCCCCTTATGGTGATGCGGAGAGATTGAGAGAGGCAGCCCAGCAGCTCTCTGCCCTGGGGGTGGAGCTTATCATTCTTGATTGTATGGGATTCGACCGCCGAATGAAACAGATAGTACTTGAGGAGACGAACAGACCAGCACTATTACCGCGTTCCCTTTTAGCTCAATGTATTGGCGAGCTGCTCGCTTGATATGAGATATTGAGTGAAAGGATAAGAGACCCATTATGATAATTGACGAAAGCTGGCAATCAGTCAAAGTTCAGTGCTACTGCGGCTATAGAGGGGAGGAGACTCCTCTTTCTTTCCAGATGGGTAAAAAAAGATACAAAATTAGAAGGGTATTGAAGGGATGGTATGAAGGGGAAAGAGGGGATAATATAGCCCTGAGGCGGGTCTTCAGGGTCGTCATTAATAAGGGAGACATTTATATTTTGGTGTATGATAATTTGACCGATGAATGGTATGCTAAGGCTATAGATGTTCTTAGAAAGGACTTCGCTGGCAAGGGCTAAATGCCCTTGCCCTATTTGCTAACTTTAAAAAAGAATAGGATGGAAAAATGAACAAAGGTGACCTAAAGCGTTGGATAATAAGCTTCCTCTTACTACCTATCTTTTTGCTCACAGTGGAGGGAGCTTATTCTCATCCTTCGATAAATTGTGAGCAGGCTTCCTCCCAGGAAGAGTTACAGGGCTCACTAAAGAAATGGCACGAGGGTCCGGTTGGCTACATCATATTGAAAGATGAGAAAGACAGGTTCAAGAAGTTAAAGACCAGAGAAGAAAGGATGATGTTCATTCAAATATTCTGGGAGCGCCGTGATTACAATCCGGAAACCCTCATCCACGAGTTCAAGGAGGAGTTTTACGGCAGAGTTGACTATGCTAACCAGAACTTCAAAGAGGGGGGCCTGGAAGGATGGAAGACAGCCCGCGGACAAATTTACATTGTTCTGGGTCCACCTGACCGTGAGTGGAAGGAGATTGTCTCGGGTATAAGTGCTCGCCCCGCTTATCTCTGGCAATATTACAGATTGGCATCAGCCTACCTGAATCCAAATGAGCCGCTGGTCTTCGCAGACTTATATGGAAGCGGAAAGTATTTCCTGCTCAGACCTTACCCTCAGACCTACGCCGACTATTACTGGCAGGTTCAGAAAGGGCGCTCCTATTTCGAACCGGTTCCCGATGAATACCAGAGAGCCCTCGATGATATAAAAAAGAAGTTCATCTTCCGTCCCGATGTATCGTACGACCAGCCCCCCACTACTCCACCCGCGCAAATCAAGGAGCCTCTCCCACCGAAGCTCCCCTTTAATTGGAAAACCAGTTTCTCTGAGCACTCCTCTGAGCTTACAGCCATACATCTCACGGTGATGGTCCGATATGCTGACTTTCAATACTATAGAGAGGGGGATACTTACAAGGTGAGTGTGAGATTTCTGGGAGAGCTGAAAGACAAAACGGGAACCCTGGTCGATCAGGTTACAGAGGATATATCCTTTAGCCTCGCTTCTGAGGAGATAACAGAGAAAAAAGATGCTCTTTACACCCTGACCACTCTGCTGAAAGCCAAGCCTGGAAAGTACCAATTGGTACTGCAACTTATAGACAACCTGAGCGGAGTTACCAGCCGGTCTGTGGATACAATTTCGGTTCCAGCTCCTGAATGAGAAGCTTCCTGCTGGTGCTTTAAAATAAAATAGGGCAGGATTACCTGCCCCTTAGGCTATAAAGAAATCAGGGTGAGAGGAGGTTTTTAGCTTACAACGGAGCTCAACTTGGCTCCTGGTTTAAACTTGACCACCCTCTTTGCCTTGATGGTCAAGGGAGCACCTGTGCGGGGGTTTCTCCCCAGCTTAGCCTTGCGATGGACCACCGTGAAGGTTCCAAAGCCGACAAAGGTTACTTTGTCACCTCTCCTCAGCGCGTCGGTGATTCCATAAATAAAGGAATCTACCGCTCTGTTAGCTGCAGCTTTGGGAATGTTTACCTCCCTCGCTATTTTAGCAATCAACTCAGCTTTTGTCATACCCACGCCTCCTTCTGTTAGGTGTTTTAAAAGAGTTTATATCAGAATAATTCCTCCATGTCAACATCTTTTTAGCTTTTTATTAAATTTTAATCCCTCGGAAGATCTGTTCCTCCTTCATCACCTTTTTCTTAACAAGAAAAGGAACCATAGGTGGGATGATAAAGGCGACTACCAGAATAGCGAGGAAATCCCCAGGAACCAAATTGAGGTAAACCCGAACGAATGGTTGGAACCAGGGAGATTTCAGCTGGGTGCTAAAAGAGAAGAGGGCGCAAAACAGGTAGTTAATAATCAACCCAAAGGCTAACAGCTGGATTAAATGACGGCTTTTGAACATACGGAAGAAATAGTAGATGAAGGCAGCTAAAGCTATTATGAAAGGGAAGGGGAAGTAAGGGTACATTACCTTGCTTTGGCTATAAACTAAAGCGACCGTGAATATTAGAAAGACAACCACTGCAAAGGTGACCGTAGGTGGAACCTTGTTATAGCTTCTTCTCCATCCTACCCAATACGTTATGCAAAGACTCCCCAGAAGAAAACCAATGTAAGGGTAAAAAGAAGCTCCTGAGGGCAACCAGGAAGGTGATATTATAAAAAGCATAGCCAAAAAAATTGCCTGGCTCAGGCTACCCCACTTTTTCCCCAAAATAAGACCTGAGCCAAAAAAGAAGAAGGTTCTGAAATAGATGAAATTTTCTTTTGCTCCTAAGCAAGATGCCAGAGTAAGAACACTTATACCCAACGATAACCATATCAATTTTTTTTTGTCCATCTTAAAAAGATATATCCACTTTTTTCTGGCAACTATTTAAACCATTATTGATGCTTTCCAACTGGCAGTTACCTCTGAGATAAATGCATTGTTCATAAAATTGGCCCCTAACTATTATATTCAATTTTTCCTATTACACAAGGGGAGAATTTTACCCGAGAGAACAGTCATCAAATATTTATAATATCTGCTCAGAGGTTAATGCTAAATGAAAGGCTTGAATATAAAACTTCACATAGATTCCATTTATATTTGACATAGACAAATTGGAGGTCATATATTTTCATTATAAGAGTAAATATAATTTTAGGGTATCCAAAGGATAATTTTAATTTGACATCGAGGAAAGGCTCTTGACACTTAATAATTTCTTTTAACCTAATATGGAGATGAAGATATGTACTTCGGCGCTTTATTGCTAATTGTGGCAGAAATGAGCATCAGCCGTATTGCTGATTAGCTTTCCAGGGGAATCTATTTGAAATAGATTATAATACAAGAGATTTATATCCTATCAACACCTTATCATATAAATTTGAGCAATATCGCCAGACCATAATGAAAAACTGTAAGGGAGGAATAATAGCCAGACCAAGGGTGATTAGATCAGCATCTATGACCTTGAAAAGACTGTTAATACAGAAAAGTTAGAAAAGCTTACTGCAGATGATGGACACCGAAGAACACTCTTCTTAGACTATATCTTTTCAAATAGAGGTATAGATATAAGTCAGTTCAGCTCTGTCAGTTTGATCAAACTGGGTGATTTGGTCAATCATCCTTACTACTTCAGGATTAAGAGCGTAAAAACGGGCTAAAGTTAACCTTTAGGGAGAGAAGGGTTTTCAAACAGGATAGCATTCTTTCCCACAAAGATAGTCAAATAGATTTAAATGATGTATAATAAATATGCGTTTTGATTTTAATTATGCGTTATCAGATGGGAGATAATCATTCCAAGAGATAAAGAATATACAGCCGGTATCCATTAGAGGGGCTTTGTTGGCGAAGAAGGACTTAATAAAAATGCAAAACAAGCGAGAAAATCCATCAAAAGGAGATATAAATGCCAGAACTAAGATATGACCCTTTACAGCGGCGATGGGTTATAATTGCTTCGGATAGGGACATCAGACCTTCGGATTTGGGCCCCATTTGCAAGTATGATCATATAGAGGTTTGCCCTTTCTGCGAAGGTAAAGAGGCTAATACGCCTCCAGAGGTATGGGCCTTCCGGGAACTTGGGACCATCCCCAACTCCCCAGGCTGGAAGGTGAGGGTTATTCCCAATAAATATCCTGCTTTGAAGACAGAAGCTGAGGACAAAAGAAAAGGGATAGGCTACTACGATATGATTAATGGCGTAGGAGCGCACGAGGTGATCATAGAGACCCCGCAGCACAAAGTCAGTTTGGCAGAGTTCCCACCAGAACAGATAAAATTGGTTCTACTTGCTTATAGGGAGAGGCTCAGAGAACTCTATAAAGACACTCGCTTCAAATATGTATTGATTTTCAAAAATTATGGGAAGAGAGCGGGAGCCTCTTTAGCCCATTCCCACTCCCAGCTGATTGCCACTCCCATCGTTCCACGAAATGTAATCATTAAACTCGCTGCCGCAAAAAAACACTATGAAGAGAAAGAGCGTTGCCTCATATGTGACCTCATCGAGCAGGAGGATGACACAAAAACTAGGGTTGTCCTTTCGGAAAATGGATTCTTTGCTATAGCTCCTTATGCTTCCCGCTTCCCTTTTGAGGTATTCATCGCTCCCATTGCTCACAATTACAGCTTCGCTGAAGTCACTGATGAAGAGTTAGAACGATTCTCACATTTTTTAAAAAACATTCTCCTCCGCATAAAGTATGTATTGAACGACCAACCTTTTAATTATGTGCTGAATACATCTCCGAATATTCAAGCAAAACCTAAGTTTTCAGAACAATGGGTAACCATCAAATACGATTATCACTGGCATATTGAGATTATCCCTCGTCTCATTAGAATAGCGGGGTTTGAATGGGGAAGTGGTTTTTATATAAATCCAAGCATCCCCGAGATGGCAGCTCAATATCTGCGAGAAGCCAAGATTAAATAAATGACCAAGAGGTTGATTCAGTTCAGGTAAACAAGCAGGCAAACTGGCTTGCGAATCGTTGCCACGGATAATATTGGAAGCCAATTAGTTTGCTCAAATAGGAGGGCCGAGATATCAGATAATCCTCCAGTTTTAGCAAAAGGGGTGACTTCTGAAGATGCAAACACGATTTTCAATGGCTTCATTACTGCTTTGCTCAATAAAGAGCGTCTATCCTTTATCCCACTTTTCCAATAAGTAGGGTTTTAGCCCTTCAAAAGTTTGAGCTTGTTTTTCCACCACCTTCTCAGCCTGTTGAGTACTCATGTCCTTGGTGTCATTAATAAAAGAGGCTACCCGAGCATAATAGAGGGGGCGCATAGTATCTACCAGCTTTCCTTTGTCCCTCTTCCACCGATGGAAGGTCACCGCAAAATCGTAGACAACCTTTGCCCAATCTTCGGTAGGTAGGTAGAAATTATCTCTCTTTTGCTTGGCTAAGCCCTGGATTACAGCAAAGCTCTGAGGATTTATAATCTTTTCCCACAGGGCTGAGAGGTTTTTAAAGCCTTCCTTGAAGTTTTCAATCATCCCCTCCAAGTTCACTGAGAAAGCTTTAGGCTCTTTGTTAATGAGCGTACCACAAATGGGAGTAGGAGTGCTCCCCTGGACTCTACGCCATCTATCCGAATAGTCTTCCATTAATTGAAAAAGAGTGTGTACTACTTGCCTGAACATAGGTCCCAGGCTCTCCACGGGGTCCTTAACATCGTGGACTTTGGTTCCTAAATAGGTCTGACAGATACTTACTTCCTGCATAATGGCTGAGGTAGTCATCCAGATGTCAATCCCAAACTTCGAAATGTCGGTCATCCATACATCTTGCCCACAGTAAAAGCTGATCATACTTTTGGAAAGACCAAAATCTCCACCGATGGGCTGGCGTACTCGCTTGCCAAACAGAGCACGGGTCAGATGATAAGCGATAATGTTGGTAATGGTGGCATCATATTTGTAACGCGAATAAATAGGGGCGACGAAGTCATGCCTGTGGACAAGGATGGGCTCCGCCAAAGCATTTATCCATTCGGGAGTGATGCTTCGCAGGTCGGCATCGCACAGAACGCAGACTCTCGTTTTAAGGAATGAGGCAGCCTCAAATACCATACGGATGGCAGTCCCTTTGCCTGGAAGTCCGCGATAGATGGTTACTATCTTTTCTATGAAGGGATGAACACTTTTTTCCCTGGCGAGCTCTCTGGAGTCGTCGGTGGAGCCACCATCGGAAATGATAATGAGAACTTGAAGATCCCGATAATACTTGGCAACGCCTTCACTCGCCATATCGATCACATGTTCAATGGTAGAGTCGTTGTTGTAACAGGGGATTCCCACCACCATATCAACATGCTCAATCTTTTCCAAACGCCTGATCGCCCAGGGTCGGAGTGCAGTTTGGAATTTCATATTTTCTCCTTTAAGGGGTTATTAAAGCACAACTTTCAACCAAATGCAAGCTTTTCAAGGAAATGAGACAAAGCATAAGCCCACCCCTGAGGGCCGGGGGCAGGTGCCAGAGTTATGTTGGGTATTTCCTTTAGAACCTCGTGGTCATATTCTCCATTACTTTTCTGCACTAAAACGGCATAATTTGTCTCCTTCAGCATTGGTAGGTCATTCTGGCTATCGCCTAAAGAGATGCTCACCAACGAGCTTTTCACCTTGCAAAAAAAGGACATGAGAAGTTGGACGGCTTTTCCCTTATCGCTTTTTCCCAGTATATGAAAGAAACGAGTTCCACGGGTGCAGTAATATCCCGACTCCTCAATAGCCTCACAAATTCGCCTCTCTGCCTCCGCTTCCTGAGTCAATAGGTAAAAAGGCTCATCAAACTCCCGTTGTTTGGCGAGCTGTGCCTCTATCTCTGAGAGATTGCATTCCCGGGCAACCTCTTCTATGTTCATATCATTAAAGCCACGAATAGGTGCCCCAGCAGTGGCCGATGCCTGCCTGAGCGCTTCGACCAACTCGGCATAGCGTGCTCCCAGCTTGATCACCACATATCTGTCTTGACGGATGCCTTCTTGAATGGGAAACGGAAAATAGCCTTTGGGTATAAAAACTCCCCCTCCATTTTCGGAGATAAACGGGTGGGAATTGCTGCATTTCTGGCGCAAAGCTTCAATTTCAGCCCTGGTTTTGCTTGAGCAGAATATCAAGGGCACATCCAATTTCTCAAGACGGGCAAGAATTGCTTCCAGGGCGCTAAAAGAGTAAGTATCAGAATCGAGAAATGTCCCATCCAGGTCGGTGAATACTATAAGGCGCTTTTTCATCAATTAAATTTTACCACTACTTAAATTATTATTCAATACCTTTAAATTCTCTCATTAATAGGTTTATCTACCTTAATAGCCGCAATATAGGCATATAAACACCAAGCATTACTAATGGGAAAATTGTTTGCCCTCACTTATATTTTTTGTTACAGTTTGGTGAACTTTTATTTTTCATTATGCGTCCTATTAAACAAGGGGAAGAGAAGATAAGGTTCACAGCCTTAAATTAAGAAGCTCCCAGGTCTTATTATATTAAGACCATTTAAATAGCCGATTGTCGTCTGTCGATTAATTATTAATCCCCAAATTTTAAGGAGGTGCTTCTATGTGAAGGGCTTACACAGTTTTATCTATTTGTTTGATCTTCCTGCTTTCTGTCAGCCTCTCTCCAGCAGGAAAAAGCACAACAGGTCAACAAGCCAGAGGCTAAGGAGGAGGAGAAGAAACCTCCGGAGAAGAAAGAGAAGACCTTCGAAGAGGTTACAAAAGATGCCAGAAAGTTGCAAGGGCTGTTCAACCTCTATCAGAAGGAAGATAAGCTCTATCTGGAGATTCTCCCCGAGCAGTTTGGCAAGCTGTACCTCTTTATTCCTACCCTATGGACCTCTGTCAGGTACGGTGGGGCTGGAGATTATCTTCCTCAGAGGGTATTCTTATGGGAAAAGCTCGATAAGAAGGTATTGCTCACATGGAAAAACACCCGATACATCGCTAAAAAGTCGCCCCAGTACAAACGCTCTCTAAAGAATGTGGTGCCCGATTCCATTGTCGCTGCCTTCAAGATAGAGAGCGAGCCCCACCCGGAGAGAAAGAGCGTTCTGGTCTGTCTTGACAGATGTACAGCTCACCAAAGAACCCCTATTCTCTTGATAAAAGCCGGACCGTATGGGGTAAAATCCTGGCTTTCCCCAAGAACATAGAGTTGGAGGTGCGTTACACCATCACCTCCTCCAAGCCCCGATTTGAGCCGAGCGTGCCCGACCCCCGAGCTTTCACCCTCCATGTGCGCTACAGTATCTCCGAGGTACCTGTGAATAACGGGTATAAGCCCCGCTTAGCCGATGACCGAGTAGGATACTTCTTCACCAAGGCTTATGATTACGACCGATTCGAGCTTGATGGAACAGTGGTCCGCTACATAAACCGCTGGCATCTGGAGAAGAAGGACCCCAAAGCCAGGGTCTCCGAGCCAAAGGAGCCCATTGTCTTCTGGTTGGAGAATACTATTCCCGTGGAGTATAGAAAAGGGCTGCGGGATGGAATTCTGGAGTGGAATAAAGCCTATGAAAAAGCAGGCATTAAAAATGCCATCGTGGTCAAACAGATGCCCGATGATGCGGAGTGGGACCCCGCTGATATCCGCTATAACACCATCCGTTGGGTCTCATCCCTGACCGGCGGCGGCGGTGGCGCCTTCGGACCTTCCTGGATGAACCCATTCACCGGACAGATACTCGATGCCGATGTGGTGATTTTCGCCCCTATTAACTTCATTTTCAGCTACAATGTATTCGAATCTCCGCTGAGTTCGCTCTTTTTTGACGATGGGAAAACATTACTACCAGGGAAGATAAGCTTATGGTATCAGGATAATATACTGCTTGGTTTTGAGCGGGATTTTGGCATCCTCGATATGCTTGCCAGGGGCAAGATTAAGGACATCAAGGATGTCCCCGAGGAGTATATGTACGACTTCCTCAAGTTCTTATCCTGCCACGAGGTGGGGCATACCCTTGGGCTGCGGCACAACTTTAAGGGTTCCACCACCATCGCCCTCCAAGACCTCCACAACACAAAGGTTACCGCTAAGGAGTCTATCGGAAACTCCATTATGGAATATCTCCCCTCCAATGTGGCCCCCAAGGGAGTAAAGCAGGGGGACTATTGGCAGAAGACCATTGGTGCCTGGGATTATTGGGTTATTGAATAATGGATACACCCCCATAGAAGGGGATACCCTTGAGGATGAGCTGCCGGTGCTCAATAAGATAGCCTCTCGCTCAACCGAACCAGAGTTAATCTACGGAACCGACGAGGACGCCTACGATTTTGGGTTATTTTCCACCAGTATCGACCCGGTATGCATGACCAATGACCTAAGTGACGACCCTCTCGCCTACTCGGTGCAGGAGGTTGATCGCCTCAAAGACCTGTGGCAGCAGTTTGAGGACCGAGCTCTGTTTGAAGGGAAGAGCTATGTCTATTTGCGGCGAGCCTTCGAATCGAGCCTATCCAGGTATTTCCGGGCTATGAGTCGCCTGGCGAAGTGGATTGGGGGCATCTACCACACCAGGACTCACGTGGGCGACCCCGGTACGGCTCTCCCTTTCAAAGTGGTTGAATACGACAAACAGAGGCACGCTTTTGACATCATAAAAGCCAACCTCCTGAGCCCCGATGCCTTCGCCTTTGACCCGGCTTTCATCCAGAAGCTGCAGATTGACCGCTTCTTTGAATTTCTCTACCTGGATGAGTTAATTAGAGGCATGAATGAGGGGAGGTTCAGGCTCGACTTCTCCCTCTCCTATTATCTGCAGATGTTCTATCAGCGTATACTCTCCATGCTCTACGACCCTCTGAGGCTGCAGCGGATTCAGGACAACGAGATAATGACGAAAGAGGAAAAATTAACTCTTAGCGACTACCTCAGCGAGCTCTATACCGCCACATGGCAGGAGTTGAAAGAGGGGAAGCCGGTGGGGACCTATCGGAGAGTCCTGCAGCGAGAGTACCTGAATAAGGTTACCAGCTTCGTCTTGAAGCCCCCACCACCCACCTCCCAAGATGTGATTGCTGTCTGCCGCTATCAACTCAAGGAGCTGGACAAAAGCATCAAGGATTACCTGAGCAGATATCCCAATGCCGACCTGATGACTCGTGCTCATCTGGAGAGCTGTTCCGACATCATCACCGAAACGCTGAAAGCAGTGTATTCCAAGACTGCAAAGTAAAAATATAGAAGGAACTATTTTAATTGCCAGGAAAGGTGGTTCTCCTGACAGGGGGGGCGGTTGGTCTGGATAAAAGAAGAACCAGCCGCCTCTATTTTTTGCAGGGATAAAATTTGGACGCCAGCTATAAGCCTGCAATGCACGGTACTCTGAGAAGTTGTTGAAAATAAAAGAGCCGGCGAGGGGATTTGAACCCCTGACCTGCTAATTACGAATCAGCTGCTCTACCACTGAGCTACGCCGGCCTCCTCAATTTATTAAAAGTTTAATTAATTGCGCCCCTTTTGTCAAGCTAATTTCCCCTCAGCGCTTAATGCGGGATTACACTATATATTGTATTATCTTTTTTAATAGCCCCTTATTTTAGTATTTTCTTCTTTACTTTTTGCAAATTGTATGCTACTATTTTACGAATTTTAAGTTGACAACTGTCCGTCCTTGACCCTATTATTTTGCATAATGGTATCTGACAATGAGATTAGAGAAGGTTGAGCTGAGGGGCTTTAAGTCCTTTTATAAAAAAGTAGACTTACATTTTCCCTCGTCAATTACCGCTATAGTGGGTCCCAACGGTTGTGGCAAGAGCAATATAGCCGATGCCATAAACTGGGCTTTAGGTGAGCAGAGCACCAAGCGACTAAGAGTGCAGAAGATGGAAGACCTCATCTTTAACGGGAGCGAGAACCGCAAGCCCCTGGGGATGGCTGAGGTCATCCTTAAGATGAACACTGCTGACCACAAAGACTTGGTAATCACCCGCCGCCTTTTCCGTTTGGGCGAAGCTGAATATCAACTAAATGGAACCCCTTGCCTCTTGCGCAACATTCAAGATAAGCTACTGGGCAGCGGGTTGGGGGCTAAATCCTATTACTTCTTCGACCACTCGGACATCGACCTCGTTCTCAGTCCCTATGCTGATGACAGAAAGAAACTTCTCGAAGAGGCAGCAGGCATTAGCAAGTATAAATTAAAAAAGCGGTTGGCAGAAAATAGGCTTGCTTATGCTCGCCAGAACCTCCTCCGCCTCAACGATATAATCGGGGAAGTCAAAAAGCAGATCAATTCTCTGAAGCGCCAGGTAGCCAGAGGGCGTCGCTACCAGCGACTGAGCGATGAACTGTTGAAGATGAAAGGAGCCATCCTGGTCAAAAGGTTTCACCAGGCAACCACTTCCCGGGAGGATTTATTGAAAAGTGTGTCCAGCATAGGTCGAGAAATCGAACAGACAAGCTCCCGGCTCTCCTTTATCAATTCTCAGCTCTTAAAAAAGAGACAGGACATTCAGCAGCTGGAAGTTAGGGTCTCGGAATTGCGAGAGAGCCTCCACAAGGAGAGCCTGAAGGAAGCCAAACTGGGGAGCGATGCCCTCCATTACCAGTCAGAGATAGATAACCTCCAGGCTCAACTTCAGGAGAGCAGCTCGGTGCTGTCAGCCATAGGATCGGAGACAAAAAAGAAAGATGAGCTCTTGACAGAAACCATCCATCAAAAAAGTGAGCAACAGTCCCATTTGAAGGCTGAAAAGGTGAGGTTATCATCCTTAATTAAAAAACATGATGTTTCAAAGGAAGAAAGGAAGCAAATCTTAGCCACCGATGAGGATAGTAAGAAGAGACTTTACAATATCTCCGGTGATATAAATCGACTTCAGTCTCTGCTCAACCAGATTAAAGAAAATAAAGGCAGAAATCTTTCCTTTCTGAAGGAGAATTCTTCCTCAGAGAATAAAACAGACAAAGAGCTCAGAACTCTCAGAGATAAGAAAAGCGAGCTAAGGAAAGAGTTGGACTATAAGGAAGAGGAACTTCAGCAATTGCGGAGAAGGTTAAAATCTACCAGGCAAACTCTGGAAGAGACGCTAAAAGAAAAAGTGAGAGAGGAACGACGGCTGATAAATCAGGAAGCAAAGATAAAGGAACTCTCTCATCGATTGCATACCTTAGAGGAACTTGAGAAGCAAGAGATTCCGCATGTTGCCTCCCATAAGGGATCAAATGAAGAGCAGTTCGTTGACCACCTTGGATTAGTCGCCGACCACATCAACGTAGACCCTCGCTACGAAAGGGGAGTGGAGGCCTTTTTAGATAAATGGCTCTCCTGCCTGGTAGTGCCCGATATGCAAACAGCTCTCCAGGGAGTAAAATACCTCTCCTATAAAGGGCTGAGAGGAGGAAAGTTTTTGGTGAAAGGGCTCACTCTTCCTCAGAGCTCTCCCCCTCTCATTTTCTCGCATCCCCTTTTCAGCCATCCCGGAGCAATCGCCCCTCTTAGCGAGCTGGTATCCATTGCTGAACCCTTCAAAGATGCCATAGGGAGGCTGCTGGAGCGAGCAGTAATGGTTGAGGACTTAAATGCGGCAGTTGAACTGTTTTCAAAATACCCGGAGTTTATCTTTGTCACCCTTCAGGGAGAGCAGATATACCCCCAGGGGATTATCAGTAGAACCGCCAAGGGGAAAGGGGTTGGCTTGTTGGCTGTTAAACGGGCGAAGAAAAGACTCCGCACAGGCGTGGAGATTATCTCCCGGAGAGGCGAACTCATCAGAGAGCGCTTCCACTCCCTCAGCCATAAATTGAAGAAATCGAGTGAAGAACTCCCTCTCATCCAGAAAAACGCCGAGACCTCTGAAGAGGAAGTTACCAGGCTTAAAGAAGAGCTGAGATTTGTAGATAGAGAAGATGAAATCCTCCAGACGAAGAGAAGGGATTTAGAGCTTCAAGGCGACCTATTGGCTAAAGAAAGCTCTGAGCTGGATGAAAAAGAAAGGGAGCTAAAGGAGAGGCTCAGCCAGCTTATAGCCGAAAAGGGGAACGTGGAAGAAGAGTTAAAGAAGTTGCAGGAAGAAAAAGCTCGCCATCAAGCCGAGCACAATAAGCTGAGCGAAGCCGTTTCCCGTTTGAAGCTCAATCTTGTTGCAGAAGAGGGAAAGCTGGAGTCTTTGGAGAGAGATATTGTCCGGTTAGGCAATGATATAGATGAGCTTAAAAAAAGAACGGCTGAAGAGAAAAGGAGACATATAGTATTAGATGAGCGTCATAATCGTCTCCAGCAACTTCTATCCATCAGCCGCCAAGAAGGGGAGTCTTTACAAAGAAGCATAAGTAAGTTACAATTAACCTTAAGTAAAGCCGATGAAAAATTGGGGCGAAGCCGCATTCTCATTGAGACTAAAGAGCAGAAGTTGAAAAGCTATCAGACAGAGCTGGAAGATAAAAGGGAGGAGCGAGGGAAGCTGCAGGTAGCCCTGGCGAGGGCGGAGGCGGAGCTAACCCATCTGGAGGAAGACAGCCGCCAGCTCTTGCAGAAACCACTGAAGGAGGTAATAAACCTCTTCTCCCCAGAGGAGCTAAGTCAGCCCAAGGAGGATTACCAAAGGAGGTCCGAGGAGATAACCGGCAAGCTCAATCGGCTGGGGGCGGTTAATCTGGCGGCAGTTGAGGAGTATCAGAGCCTGGAAAAAAGGTATAAGTTTCTCACGGATCAGACTCGCGACCTACAGGAATCTATAGAAACTCTGGAAAAGGCTATCAAAAAAATTGAGCTGACCTGCCGCCGCCGATTCTGGTCGGCTTTTCATCAAGTAAACAGGAACTTTAACGAAATATTTAAGTTCCTCTTTGATGGGGGTGAGGCGGAGCTCGTTATGCAGGATGGAGGAGACTTATTGACGAGGGGGATCAACATAAAGGTTCAACCGCCGGGGAAGAGACTGCAGACCATCCGCCTCCTTTCTGGAGGGGAGAGGGTGTTAACCGCCCTTGCCTTTTTATTTGCCCTTTTTCAATATATGCCTTCCCCTTTCTGTTTGCTGGACGAGGTGGATGCTCTTCTGGATGAAGCTAAGGTGGAGAAGTTCACCCAATTAATCAAGCGATTCCAGAAGGATACTCAGTTTCTCATTATCACCCATAATAAATTGACCATGCAGATTGGCGATACCATACACGGTATAACCATGGAAGAGCCCGGAGTATCAAAGTTGGTCTCCGTGCAGCTCGCCGACATGGAGCAGGAATAAACCCCATGGATTGGGAAAAGCGCCTTGAGGAGACTCTCGCAGAGATCAGGAAGAGAAGCGATTTATCTCCCTCTATAGGTGTTATTTTGGGGACGGGGCTAAGCCACTTCGGAGAAAACCTTAACCAACTCACGGAACTCTCCTATTCCGATCTTCCCCATTTTCCCGATGCTATGGTGCCCGGGCATCCAGGAAGGTTGCTGATTGGGGAATGGAAGGGGAGGGGAGTGGTAGTTTTTCAGGGAAGATTTCATTACTATGAAGGATACTCTTCTCTTGAAGTAACCTACCCGGTCTGGGTGATGAAGGGGATGGGCGTCAGGGTTATGGTGGTAACTACCGCCGCCGGAGGGGTGAGCTCGGTTCTCGATGTTGGCGACCTTATGCTAATTAAGGACCATATAAATCTACTGGGGATTAATCCCCTACTGGAGATTCCCTTTGAGAAAAGGGAGCCTCGCTTTTTAGACCTCTCCCGCCCTTACGACAAGGAGTTGTTGCAGAGGAGCAAGAGGCTTGGGAAGATGCTGAACATCCCATGCAAAACGGGGGTGCTGGGAGCGGTGCCAGGTCCCTGCTACGAAACTCCAGCAGAGACAAAGAGCCTGAAACGCCTGGGCATCGATGCGGTGTGCATGTCGACCGTCCCCGAGGTAATTGTTGCTAATTATTTAGGGTTTAAGGTGCTGGGAATAGCGGTAATATCCAACGTAGCTTCAGGGACTGCCCATCACCGGATCTCCCATGAAGAGATTCTCGATGTTATGGAAAGCCGAAAAGAAATATTGGCTACCTTCATAGAAGAGGTCTGCCGACAGCTTGTTTAAGAAACAGGGTGAAATTCTATGGAAGTTGACAGAGAGCAGCTGATTTCAGTAGCCCGGAAGGCTCTGGGAATGGCGATAGCCCCTTTATCGGGGTATCTGGTAGGGGCTGCTCTCTTGACTGCTCAGGGGAAGATTTATTCAGGGTGTAATATAGAGAATGCCTCCCTCTCCCTGAGCCTTTGTGCCGAACGGGTAGCGCTTTTGAAGGCTCTATCGGAAGGGGAGAAGGAATTCAAGGCCATTGCTATTGTGAGTAGCGGTCTACCGCTCTGTCCCCCCTGCGGGGCTTGTCGCCAGATGCTCTACGAATTCGCCCCCCATATAGAGGTTATTATGACCAACCCGAAGGGAAGGGTTATATCTACGAAAATTGAAGAGCTCCTACCTCTTCCTTTTGACCATTGATCTTTATTAGGTAGTCATGCGATTAGGGATATTTGCCGATATACATGGAAATTTAGAAGCCCTTCAGGCAGTTATTGCGGCATACAAAAAAGAGAAAATAGACCGCTACATCTGCTTGGGAGATGTGGTAGGCTATGGAGCGAATCCCAATGAGTGCTGTCAGATTGTCTCTTCTCTTGCTGATAAAACCCTCATTGGAAACCACGATGTAGCCTGTTGTGGTCATTTCAATATAAAATGGTTCAACACCACCGCCCAAAAAGCCATTCTTTGGACCCAACAACACCTTTCTGAAAAGAATCTGAAGTGGCTAAACAACCTCCCCTATACCTGCCAGGAGGAGAAGGTAATCTTTTCCCACGGATTGCCTCACAAACCGGAGAAATTCTATTATGATGATGATTTAGAGCTAATAGAGGATTGCTATCGGGAGCTGGGGACTTCCCCTCGTATTTCCTTCATGGGTCACACTCATCGAAGTATAGTCTTTGTGGTCGAAAATAAGGGAGTGAAGATCAGGGTTGACCCCCAGTTTAAATCCACCCTCAGATTCCAGAACAAAGGGAAGCAATATCTGTTAAATGTCGGCAGCGTCGGACAGCCTCGGGACGGCGACGCAAGGGCTTGCTATGCTATCTATGATACTAAACAACAGGTGGTGGTTATTAAACGGGTGGAATACAACACTAATCTCGCCTGCCTGAAAATCATCGATGCTGGTCTCCCGCCAGTATTGGGGGAACGCCTCCTATTGGGCATCTGATAGGCTCTATCTTGCCATTTATGCATATGAAGTTTTACATTTATACCTTTGGCTGTCAGATGAGCGAGCACGACTCAGAATATATGGCAGCAGTGCTGCTGGAGAAGGGCTACTCATCTACCGAGGAGGAGTCTCAGGCTGACATAGTTCTGGTTAACACCTGCTGCGTCCGGGAGAAAGTGGAGCATAAGATTTTCACTAAGTTAGGAAGACTGGTGAAGCTTAAGAAGAAAAATAGGGAGCTAATCATAGGAGTCACCGGGTGCTACGCGCAGCTTGCCGGGGAGGTGATCAAGCGGCGCATGCCTCTGGTTGACTTTGTTCTCGGAACGCAAGAGATACGCCGTCTTCCTGTGGTGATAGATAGACTCCGCTCACTTCGGCAGGGGTGGGATAAGATGCCGGAGGAGGGCAAGCAGTTGAGGGGCTTCCCCTGCGGTTTTCGCCGCCGCTCCCCGGTTCAAGCAATGGTAACCATTATAGAGGGGTGCAACAACTTCTGCGCTTACTGTATTGTCCCCTTTGCCCGTGGGAAGGAGAGAAGCCGAGCTGCAGAGGAGATAGAAAGGGAAGTAAAAGAGGCAGCTGCTAAAGGGTATATAGAGGTGCTCTTATTGGGGCAGAATGTCAACTCATATTTTGACCCCTCCAATAACAGCATAAGCTTCGCAGACCTCCTTATTAAAATCCATCAGGTAGAGGGGATTGAGAGAATCCGCTTCATCACCTCACATCCTAAAGACTTCTCTTACAGGCTGGTGGAGACCATCCGGGATTACCATAAAATATGCAACCATGTTCACCTTCCCGTCCAATCAGGTTCCACCAGGATTCTCAAGCTGATGAACAGGAAATACAGCCGTGATGAGTATATGGAAAAAATTGAGTGGCTTAAAAGGGAGGTTCCCGAGATAGGTATCAGTACCGACATCATAGTGGGATTCCCCGAAGAGACTGAAGACGACTTCCAGCAGACCATTAGACTGGTGAAGGAGGTTAAGTTCGATGGGATATACTCTTTCAAATACTCCCCCCGTCCCCTGACCAAGGCTAATCAGTATCCGGACACAGTTCCTGAGGAGGTCAAGGGCCGTCGTCTAATGGAGCTACAGGGGTTGCAAAAACGGATTCAGCTCAGAAAGAACCAATCCCTGGTGGGGAGAGTGGTTGAAATTCTGGTCGACAATGTTAGCAAGAAAGACCCCCTCGCCCTCTGCGGCAGAACCTCCAGCAACAGGATAGTCAATTTCAAAGGTGGTGCTGAGCTTATGGGAAAATTCCTGCGGGTGAAGATAATAAGGGCAGGCCCTAACAGCCTCTTTGGAGAAAGGGTCTAAATTCTGCATGAAGCAATAATCTTTGGCTCATTTCAAATTATTTCTTTATATTCTCCCATTTTCATAAGCTAATGCCAAGCTCAAGCAAAACATAGAATATATATCCCTACACTAAATACACATATCAAAAAATATCCCACGATTCAAAATTAAATAGCGCATAATTTAATAAATTTCCTCATCTTGCTGATCAATAAAAATGAAAAAAAGAAATTAAAGGGTGAACTAATTTTGCTCGGTAAGCGTCCTAATATACTAAGCTGGTTACGATTATTGAGCAAGTTCTTTGTGATACTTAAGGAGAAATAAGATGAAGAGGGAATTTTTATTTTTCTTAATCATAGCTCAAGTCTTTTTGTACCAGTCTCTGGAAGGGGTAATTTTTTATGCTGAGCAAGAGATTGAATCTGACAAAATCCTGATGCCCGTAAGGGTTTCAGTGCCGCCCAAGATAGATGGCAGCTTAGACGATGAAGTATGGCAAAGCCCCCCGCTGGCCAAAGAATTTATAAGTTACTTTCCTTTGTATGGCGAGGTTCTGGCGCAGAAAACCGTGGTCTGGTTAGCTTATGACAGCAAAAACCTCTACTTCGCCTTCAAGTGCTATGATACGGAACCGGATAAGATTAAAACCTCCATAACGAAGAGAGATAACATGTTTAGTGATGACTGGGTGGGATTGTCCCTCGATTCCATGGGAAACAAGCAGAGCGCCTACGATCTTTGCGTAAATTCAAACGGTATACAGGGAGATAATATGAGGTCAGCTGTTGGTGGTGAAGATGTGTCGCCTGACTTTGTGTGGTATAGTGCAGGCGAGTTGACAGACGAAGGATACCAGGCGGAAATCTCCATTCCCTTGAAAAGCATACGCTTCAAAAGCGGCCAAGAGGTTAAGATGGGGATTCTTTTCTGGCGGAGAATAAGCCGCCTGGGCATAAGCGGCTCCTGGGCGGATATAAAGCCTGGCTACGGATTGTTCAATATGCAAGCATCAGTGATTTACAGAGACCTAAAAAGTCCTCTCAATTTGGAGCTGCTGCCCAGCTTCACCTATGGGAGAAACGATACAAGAGAGAATCCTGATAGCTGGGGTAAGACAGAAACATTTAATGACATCGGAATGGGAATAAAATATGGGATTACCTCCTCAGTAACCGCTGATTTAACCCTTAACCCCGATTTCAGCCAGGTGGAGAGCGATGCCTTCCAGGTAGAGGTGAACCGCCGATACCCCATATTCTATACTGAAAAGCGCCCATTCTTTATGGAGGGAGTAGACATTCTCTACTTCGCTCTCATTCCTCATGGCAATATGTTCACCGCGGTTCATACCCGCAGGATAGTGGATCCCAACTGGGGTGCCAAGCTGACAGGGACCCTGGGCAAGACATCCTTTGGTATATTGGCTGCCGGAGACCAATGGCCAGGATTAGCCTGGGATGGTGAGGTCAATCCCTTTGAGGGGAAAACGGCACATTTCACTATAGCCAGGGGAAAATACAGTCTCGGTGGGGAAAACTATATAGGCGGTCTTTACAGCGGACGAGAATTCGCAGGGGGCTACAACCGGGTAGTCGGGGGAGATGTAATGTACAGATTTCTCAAGAACCATCATACGAGTATCTCCTTAATGTAAAGCTATTACGGGGAACTGGAGGGCGGACCTGGCACCAGCGGCAGTGCCTTAAATTGCTTTTACCGTTACTTTACCAAGCCCTTAGGAATTTTGGTCACCTATGAGCAGTATGGCACCGATTTTAGAATGGACTCTGCTTTTTACGAACGAATCGGCATCAGCAGCGGAAAAATCTGGATAGGACCAAGCTTCTATCCCAACCCGAAAAAGGTCTCCTGGCTCAAGCGAATTAATCCTAACTTTATTGCTGTTTATCTTCACGACTTCACCACCAATATGGATGATAGGTTTTGGAGCCTTTCTACTGAATTCAATTTTACTAAGCAGGGATTTTTAGAGATTGGTTATATTTGGGAAAGTGAGAGCTGGGTTAATCAGACCTTTGACCAATCAAGCATAGAATTGAACGGAGGAGTTCAGATTACCAATTGGCTGCGTTTAGGTGGTAATTTTTTCAGGGGTGATAGAATTTATTATGACCCGGTGAATCCTTATCTGGGCTGGGGCAATTCAGGCGGCATCAATTTTACTTTGCAGCCCAGCGACAAGCTACGCCAATATTTTGAATTCTATCATAGCGATTTCTATCGCTCTTCAGATGACCAGAAGATTTATGAAGTCAATATATTCAATACCCGCACCACCTATCAATTTAATAAATATTTATTCGCCAGAGCCATCTTCCAATACAACAGCTACCAGCAAAAGCTGCTCACAGACCTGCTGGGCTCGTTTACCTTTATTCCCGGGACGGTTATCCATCTGGGATATGGTTCCATCTATGAAAAGAGGGACTGGCAGCAAAATAAGTGGGTATACGGGTTGGGTAATATGCTCAATATGAGACGCAGCCTCTTTTTTAAAGCCAGCTACCTGTGGCGTTTTTAGTCCTTTCGCTGAAGCATTGAAAGGTTCCCTATTTTCTGGCTTAGGGAACATTTTTATATTTTGCCCAGATAAGGAAGCCAACGGGAAAAAGACAATAGCTGGATAAGCGATAATCTTTATTTAACTACGAGCTTTTACTGATGCTTATTAATACTGAAGTAAATACTCAGAATAATAGAACTGTCGGTTATCCAACTTCTTATTTCCAGAGACCATATTCAGCGCACTTTACAGCCCATTCAAAATTAGCCTGCCCCCCGATGTCCAGCTTCAGCAGAAGGGAGAGCAAAGCCCTGGCTAAGTTAAATGCCTTGACAATCGACAAAATGTAGTATATATTTAAATTAAAAGAAGAAGGGAGTTACTCAATGTTGATTGAGATGAAGATTAAAGGGTTGATGATAGACCCCATTAACAATATGCCGATGATTATCCTAAAGGATGTCGAGGGCAAGAATGTCCTTCCCATATGGGTAGGGGTCTTCGAAGCCAATGCCATTGCCTTGCAGATTGAAAAAATTACCACCCCACGCCCCATGACTCACGACCTATTGAAAAACATCCTCGCCAAAATGAATGCTAAGGTTGACAAAATAGCCATTACCGACCTTAAGAACAACACTTACTATGCTCTCATCTTCCTTAATGTCAATGGGCGGGAAGTTACCATTGACTCACGCCCCAGCGATGCCATCGCCCTTGCTCTGCGGACCAGTTCGCCAATCTATGTAGAACAGGCGGTCCTCGAACAGGCTAAAAGCCCAGATTTGGGAGAGGAATCCCCTGATGCCGATAAGATCCGAAAATGGTTCGAGAAACTCAAAGCAGAGGACATCAGCAAATATAAAATGTGAGCTATTCTTCATTCCTCCCTTTTTAATCAAAGTAATCCTTCCTTAAAGGATAATTTTATATCTTCGCAGCCCTGGGCCTCGCATTGAGCTTTGATATTGACAAATCGCATCCCTTATGTTAGCTTTTGATATAAAAGGGGTTAAGTCTTTCTTAAGGGCAGCAGCCATGAAAGAGGGAATCTATTTTGATAACAATGCCACCACCAGAACCGCCCCCGAGGTAGTGGAGGCAATGCGCCCTTACTTCAGCGAACATTATGGCAATGCCTCAAGTCTCCACCGCTTCGGACAAAGGGCAAGGTCTGCCATAGAGGAAGCAAGAGCTAAGGTCGCCCGCTTCCTTGGAGCAGAGCCAGAGGAGATAGTCTTCGTTAGTGGGGGGACCGAAGCCAATAACCTCGCCATTAAGGGGGTCGTCTACACTCAGAGTAAGCATGGGAAACATATTATAACTTCTTCCATAGAGCATCATGCAGTAGGACGCCCCTGTGAACAGCTCAGGGAGATGGGGTTTCGGATAACAATCCTGCCGGTAGACCGCTATGGCATGGTTGACCCTGAAGCAGTACTTAAGGAGATAACCCGGGAGACCATCCTCATTTCTATAATGTCCTCTAACAATGAGATAGGCACCATCCAGCCCATTGGAGAGATCGCACATATCGCCCATGAGAAGGGAATACTTTTTCATACTGATGCCGTTCAGAGCGCCGGGAAGCAAAATATCTCCGTGAAAGAGTGGGGAGTAGACCTTCTCACTATAAGTGGGCATAAGTTTCATGGTCCCAAAGGAATTGGAGTCCTTTACATAAAGAAGGGGATTAAGATAATCCCTCAGATTTACGGCGGTGATCAGGAGGTGGGCTACCGGGCGGGGACAGAGCCAGTCCCCTTAATTGTGGGCCTGGGAAAAGCTTGCCAGCTAGCATCTCTAAGGATTATGGATAGGTTAGAATATGTCTCCCAATTGCGTAACTATATGGAAAAGGGGATAAAGGAGAGGGTCGACGATATTATCATAAATGGTCATCCTTCCCTACGCCTTCCCAATACCTCCAGCATCAGCTTTCTGTATGCTATGGGAGAAGCCATTATGGTCCAGTTGGATGTGAAAGGGATTGCGGTGTCCACCGGTTCTGCCTGTACATCGGGAACCGAAGAGCCCTCCCATGTCCTCTCTGCCATTGGTTTAGCTCCGGAGACAGCCAAAGGAACCATTAGATTTAGCCTGAGCCATTACAACAACCGAAAAGAGGTTGATTACCTCCTTGAGGTTCTTCCCGAGATTGTCAGAAATATTAGGGAACTCTCACCACTATATAAGAAGAGAAAAAACATCTAATATGCCCGCAATGAACAAAAGAATTGCTGTCTCTATGAGTGGAGGAGTCGATAGCTCCCTCGCTACTGCCCTGCTCAAAGAGCAGGGAAACGAGGTGGTGGGTTTCTCCCTTCAGCTCTGGCGCGAGAAGGAAGCTTCCCCTTCTACCAGAAGGAGATGCTGCTCCTTTGGTGACCTGGCTGATGCTCGCCTGGTAGCAGACAAGTTAGGCATCCCTTATTATGTTATAAACCTGGAGGAAGAGTTCAGAAAAGAGGTTATAGATTATTTTATAAAGGAGTATCTCCAGGGCAGAACTCCCAATCCGTGCATCTGGTGCAACAGCAAGCTAAAGTTTGATCTTCTCCTGCAAAGGTCACTATTGGCAGGGTGTCAAAAATTAGCCACAGGACATTACGCCCGGGTTGAGTATGACCACCTGAGAGAGAGGTATATATTGAAAAAGGGTATCGACCCTGCTAAAGACCAGTCCTACTTCCTTTTCAACCTTACCCAGGAGCAGCTCCGCTACCTCACTCTACCTATAGGTTTCCTTACCAAAGTTCGAGTCCGTCAGATGGCTGAGGAAAGGGGGCTTCCAGTTGCCTTCAAGGACGAAAGCCAGGAGGTCTGCTTCGTCTCCGACTCAAATTATGCTGTCTTTATAGAGAAGACCCTGCATAAATTATCCACAGGAGCAGGGTTCATTATAGATAGCAAAGGTAATACCATAGGAAAGCATAAGGGGATTCATCATTACACCATCGGCCAGAGAAGAGGCATGGGAATTGCCGCTCCTCACCCCCTTTATGTGATTGCCATCGACCCCCAGAAGAATCTCATTGTCGCTGGTTCTGAGGAGAAGCTTTATAGTTCCAAGCTCACTGCTGATAATATCAATTGGCTCTCTATTGATTCCATAGATAAGCCGATAGAAGTGACTGCCAAAATCCGCTATAAGCACAAGGGAGAATCAGCTCTGGTAACTCCCCGGAAGGGGAGGGGAGTAGTGGTAGAATTTGAGCAGCCACAGCGGGCTATAACCCCGGGGCAGGCTGTGGTCTTCTACCAGGGGGAAGAGGTAGTCGGGGGCGGGTGGATTCAGCGAGCTTTTTGAGTTTTTGATGCCAGGCTTAAGTTTAGAATTAGTAAATTCGTTTGAACTACATGAAAAAATAAGGGGGTTGGAAGGAAAAGCTCCCTTAGTTTTGAAAGGAGGAACCTATGCTCCCCATTAAAAAGATTTTGTTCGCTACCGATTTTTCCGAATGCGCCAATTACGCCTTCAAGTATTCTGTAATCCTGGCAGAAAAATATAACGCTGAGTTGGTGATGTTCCATGCAATAGTTATGTTCCGGGATGACCCCAACAACCCCGATTATCGATTCCCTGATATGACCGATTGTTATAAGACAATTGAGAAAGCCTCCCATAAAGAGTTCGACCGCCTATGCAGCGATTGGAAGAAGCTGAAAACCAAAAATGTGGTAGTCCGCGGATTCTCTCCCGCTGAGGAAATCCTCCAGTATGCTGAAGCTAAGAACATGGACTTGATTGTGATGGGGACTCATGGGCGTTCTGCCATAACCCGCTTCTTCCTAGGGAGTACTGCCGAGAAGGTGGTCCGTTTCTCTCTCTGCCCGGTGGTCACCCTCAGAGAGGAGCCGAAGGAGTTTATCAAAACAAGAAGATACGGCAGAATCCTCTTCCCTACCGATTATTCCGAATATGCCCAGAAGGCTTTAAAATGGCCGGTGGAACTGGCAAAGGATTACCACACTGAGCTGGATGTCCTCCATGTGATAGAGCAGAATATTCCCCCTCAATACTACTCAGCAGAGATAAGCTCCATTTTTGACCTGGACCGCAAACTGAAAAAGCGAGCAATGAAGGCCTTAGCACGGTTCCTGGAGGGGGTTGACAGAAAGGAGGTTGATGTAAGGAGGTTTATCAGGGAAGGGAAATCGGATGTGGAGATTGTGAAGTTCGCCGAAAAGAGGTCTATCGACCTTATAGTAATGTCCTCCCACGGGATGAGCGGTATTGAACGCATCCTTATGGGCAGCACCACCGAGAGGGTGCTCCGCCGAGCCCTCTGCCCCCTTCTTACCATCAAGGGCTGAGCTATTTATTAGCGATTAGCAAGAAGTTCGGAGTAGATATGTTGTAACATCTATAATTCTCATTCTAATTTAACTAAGTTTATTCTCTATTGAAAAAAATATTTGACATATAAGCTTGAAACCTTATAATATACAAATATAAGGATGTATGCTTATAATGGATACTAACAAAATCTATTCAGTTATAACAGGAGATATTGTAAAATCAACTTTATTTGATCCTAAACAAAGGAATGAAGTATTAAGCCTATTAAAAGAAGCTCTTCAATTATCAGAAGAATTCGAGACTGAAAAAAACGAATTTATTAAATTTTCTGAAATATTCAGAGGAGATTCCTTCCAAGGAGTTACGTCGAGTCCGAGGGCCTCAGGCTACCCCTTCCGCCGCAGCGCCTCTCTCAGCGTCATCCACATCAAGCGCGGCACGGCCCATGCCCGCGGCAGACGGCTCGGCTCCCGAAGCACCCGGTACAGCCACTCCAGCCCCACCCGCTGCATCCATCGCGGGGCGCGCTTCACTCGCCCGGCGATCACGTCGAAGCTCCCCCCAACCCCGATCGCCACGGGCACCTGCAGCTCCGCCAGGTGACCTCGAATCCACTTCTCCTGCCTCGGCGCGCCGAAGGCGACGAACAGGATGTCCGGCCGCGCCTCGGCGATCGCCCGCACGTGGTCGGGTCCGGTGCCGCAGCACCCACCCACCATGGTCGCGCCGAGCGCCACCGCCTGGCGGGCGAAGTGGGCGATATAGCTCGGCGTGGCCGGCGGCATGAAGACCCGCCCGTCACGACGCGACAGCACCCCCGCATTTGGCATGGCCGCCGGCGGGACCTCGCCCCGGGCGGTTGCGCGCAGGCTCGCGAGCGCGCACTCGCGATGGCACGCCGGGCCGCGATCGAGTCGGTGGCCGGGGTTCGGGTCCGCAGCTCGCTCGTCTCGTTCGACGGCATACGGGGTGCCGACGCCTCGAGTCTCGTCCAGAGCCTGACCGCCAGTCGCGCGGATGCGCTGGTGCTCGACGAGGCGCTGCGGGTCGCCGTCCGCCACGGATATCCGCCCCTGGAGATGGCGGCCCTGGCGACGCTGGCCGGGCGGGCGCTCGATGCGGAGCAGTTGCCGGCGGACCAGTTGGGAAAGGATGTGGCCGCTGGGGTGGTCGCGCAAGCGGGTTACGTCTTCGGAGGTGATCGGCTGGCGGTAGGCGACGATGGCGAGCGTCTCCAGCGACGCCTGGGTCAGGCGCGACTCGCCCCGGGTGCGGAGCAGCGCCGACAGGACGTCGTGATATTCCGGCAGCGTGAGCATCTGGTAACCCCCGGCGATCTCCTGATAAAATTGATCCTCAGCGGCTTTTCGGGCTTCGTATTGCATGTCGTTCCAGACCTTCTGTCGCACTTCGATCCAGTCCGGGATGCGTGAATCCGTTCGCCAAGTCACCTTGACGAGATGCAGTCCATACCCTGACTCCAATGGCCCTTGCCACTCACCCGGTTTCAGGCAGGCATTGACCAGAGGAACGGCCCTGCCATATAGTGCGGCACACTGGCCGTCGGGATACGTCGAATTCTCGTAGGAATCAAGGACCTGGACTTCGTAGGTTGACATTAAATACACCCCGCTGTTGCCCCGGTCCTGGCCGCTTCCGGTGACACTTGACGGAGTAGCAAACTCAACGTGCACC
>NJBL01000078.1 GCA_005223145.1 bacterium (candidate division B38) B3_B38
CTCTTCAGTAAGTCATCTATTTGATGGTCTAATTTTATTTCAAGCACTCTCCTGCGGGATGGAGGCAACATGCTCTTTAAGCTTGTTACCACTTTATCCCGCTGAGCCGGAGGATTACATTTAACAAAGCCAAGGGTGAATCCCTTTGCCCGCAGCAGCAAGCGGCGCAAAGCTTCCAGATTGAGCTGGTTGTCAATCCCCAGTTCGCTTATTAGATTATCTTTCTTTTCTCCTCTTTTGCTCATTTAGTTCCCTTTTAAAATCCTTTAGCTGGAGGATTGCCGGGTGAACGTCATACCAAGGACTACCGTCCATATACTCCAATACCGAAAGGTTATAGAGCATGGTCTGACATTCTGGTTCATTTATTATCTCATGCGATAGGTGTACTTCAGCTAACAGCGGCCAATGGTGATATGGAATTGAGCGCTGATAGCCGTTGGAGAGCTTTCTTACTGCTTGACGAGAAGCATCCATGGTGATAGGAATATAGTCAACATAATCGCAGGCAGAGCGGATAAGAAACATAAGGTCTCTGACATGTCCGCCACATGACTGACATAGAAAGTTAACCACATTTGCTGCAAAAGCTTTTTTTATATCAATCCTCTTTCTGATAATATCTTTAAGGGTTCTCAAACCTTTATAATATGGATTATTCTTTTTAGGGTCAAAAATCTTTATCATGGGAACCATATATGGCTCATCGAATATGCTCTTTAAAAGAGTTACTTTGGGAGAGTAACACATAGAGATAGGGATTGTAAATACAGAATGACAATCTAAGCTACTTAATAGCTCCCCATGCTCAATAAATAGAAGATCGTGTGTGCTACATTCTTCATCAATCATTCTCAAAGTAACCTTATCCAGATTGTCAATTATGATGACTAAGTTTTTGTATCCCATTTTTTTAAGTTTAGCTCTGGCATCTATAATAAGGAGGTTGGTGTTCTCAATTAGCTGGGAAATACGCGGGTCAAGTCTTTGGCGTATGGTTTTCTTTGATTCGGTGCTAGTCTTTATGCGCCCGGTGACTATAGCCATAAATTGGATAAAAAATGATAATAATGGGGCGCCAACACCAACCTTGCCCTTTATCTCAGCCTCCAGGGATTTTCTCTCCTCTTTTTCGATAGTTACCTCAGCAAACCAGCTATAAAACTGGTTAATCAATTTGTTGCTTAACTTCACATTCTCATCTCTTAATTTTCTAGTCAGATTCAGCACTTCGAATGATATGAGATCGGACTACTGTAAGTCGTTTACATCAAGGTCTTCCATTACATCGAAATACGCTACAAAGTATCCCTGCTTATGTAAATAGCTCTTTAATCTAAGAAGCTCGGTAGACTTTCCACAACCTCGATGCCCGGATACCAGTTCGTGAAGGGGTTCTTCTGAGCGAAGAATCCTCTTTCCAAGAGTTTCTTCAATACTTGGCTCGCCACGAGCTGGGGAACAATCTACATAACGAATGTCACCAGCCTCCAGAGGTTTAGTAGGGTCGCAGGCAGCAAAGACCCCTTCAATAGTCTCCGCAGGATATTTATTTTCTTTAGGGTTCATTCTTATTTAATCCTATTTATAGCACAGAAAAAGCTTAATATATTTAAATACTACTAAAGATTATTCTTAATGTCAATTATAATTCTATCACCTCGTAGGTCTGGTGGGTGAGGTCGCAAATGACGAAAGTGCTCTTGCCATAGAGCCATCCTCCCAGCTCTCCGGGATTTATCACCATGCTAGTGCCCTCCCGACGAGTATCCAGCTCGTGGAGGTGACCGTAGACGATGAGGTCGAACTGCTGTGCCCTGATGCAGGGCTCCAGGAGGTCGGGCTCGTGGAGGAGGAGGAGCCTTTTCCCCTGATATTCAAAGCTGTAAGGGGAGCGATGGAGCTCGCCAAAGCGGGCTATCCCCTTCTGCAGACCGAACTGCTCTCCATCGTTGTTGCCGAAAACTCCTACAAACCTCTGACATTTGATTTTGGCAAACTCAGGGAGGGTGAAGGGGGCGATAAAATCTCCGGCATGAAGAACCAGCTCCACCCCACGGCGGTTGAGGATGGAGGCGGCTTCCCTGATTTTTGTCAGGTTATCGTGGCTGTCGGCTATGATTCCCAGCAGCATAATTTTTCTCCCCTTTCTTATAATGCCCGCAACAGGGACACTCCAACGGGTGGATATTCCCTCAGCTTGATTTCCCCCTCTGCTTGAGGAATTCCTTACCCCGTCCGAACTCGGTATTAATGGGCACTCCCTTACGGCAGAGAGGGCATTCCTCCGGGGAGTAGGTCTCCTGGAGCTTCACCGTGATGAGGCTGTAGACGGGAATGGGGTCGAACAGATGGGGTTCATATTCTGCCCGGTTGTAGAGGGCAGCCACTGCCAGCACCCGGGCGCCAAGCTTTTCTAACAGCTTAATGGTGGATAAAAGGGTATGCCCTGTGTTTATCACATCGTCCACCAGGAGGACATTCTTTCCCTTGACTATCCTTTGAAAGGTGAGTCGGAGGGACTTCTCCCCTTTTTTGTCCTCCTCCACCCAGGTGAAGTATATCTTAGGCTCGGCATCCAGGCGGAAGTCGTTCAGGGTGAGCACTACGGTGTTGGCTACCGCAATCCCCGCCAGCGCTGGTCCGACCACCACCTGAATCTTCATTTTTACGGTGTCGGGAATCTTCTGCACCAGGAAGTGGCAGAGGAATTTCATAGCCACGGGATCGAGGCAAATGGCGGTTTTGTCGAGATAGGCGCTGCCATGTTTCCCCGAGGTGTAGACGAAATGACTGTTGTAAATCACGGCTTTGAGGTTTTCCAGCACCTCCTTGGCATATTTCTCCATCCTGTCGTTAGTCATAAGTGAGCTCCTTTCAGCAAAATTAGGGCAGATAATTTTTTCTATTCTTATTATCATAATATCCGCTGGATAGCAAGAAGAAATGCCAGTCAGGAGGAAAAAGAGGGGAACTGGCTGGACATACAAGCTCCCGCAGAGCTGATTTCGTTGACAATGACCCGAGATTGGCTTAAAATATTATCCTTTCACAGGAGGTTTGCTTATTTGAGGAGTACAGAAGGGATGTTGGGCTGTATGAAGCGTTTTAGCGAGGAGCAGAAGAGGAAAGCCATTTATGTTATTCTCCTGGTGCTCTACTGGTTAGGGGGGTATTTTGTCACTAATCTCCTCTCTCAAGGGCGGGAGTTCTCCATAATGTACAGCATAGTGGACAAATGGATTCCCTTTGTCCCTCAATGGCTTTATGTTTATATGGCTATTTATCTGGTGGTCTTCTCCCCTTTGCTGATTGTCAAAGACTTCATCACCTTCAGACAGCTGGTGAGGGCTTATGTCTTTGTCTTCTCCATCTCTTTCCTGGTCTTCCTTATATATCCGGTGAAGATGATAAGACCGCTGATTGCTCCTCAAGATTTCTCCGCACGCATGGTGGCTGTTCTCTACTCGGTTGATAAGCCTTATAATTGCTTTCCCAGTATTCATGTCTCGGCAATTTTTCTGGCTGCATTGGTCTGCCTCAGGGTTCGATGGAAAGCGGGTATCATCATCCTGATAAGTTCTATAATGATCAGCATAGCGGCTCTATATACCAAACAGCACTATTTCGTCGATGTCTTAGGAGGATTTTTGGTGGCTCTGGGGGGCTATGATATATTCTTTGTGCGGAGCAAAAAGTGGCAGCAGAAAGGGATAAACAACAGAGATTGACCCGCCTATCCTACTCCTCCCTCCCTTTTTTCAGCCAGAGGGAGATAGTCTTCTCTTGCATGCCAAGCCCTTGCAGATGAGTGAGGGCGTCTTCCAGAGGCTTTCCGGTATCCCGGCAGATGAGGAGGTATTGCTTCCAGGCACTGATAGCTATCTCCCGGAAGCTCTCTTCTCCTTGCTCTGTCATCTTTTCACTGAGGGAGCCGAGGTTACCAGCAGCCGAGAGGTTGTAAGAGTCTAACTTCAGTGCGGTGGCATATTCTTTTATCGCCTGATTATACTGCTGATTGCACTCGTAGGCTACACCCAGGTAGTTGTGGGCATCGCTGTCCTCCGGCTCAATGGCTACTGCCTTGAGGCAATCCTCCAGCTGCTGGGTGTAGTTTTTCTGATGACGATAAATGTCTGACAGCCCTAAATGAGCCCAATACTCACGGGAGTCGAGCTTCAGGGCGTGCTGGAAATATTCGGCGGCTTTCTCTTCATCCTCCGTCTCCAGATAGGTGAATCCCAGTTTGGTATAAGGCCAGGGGAAGGTGGGGTCTTTTTCTATGGCCCGGTTGAAGAAAGTGATGGCTTTGTCAAACTTTTTCTGGTTGAAGTAGACAAGCCCGGAAAAATAATAGGGCAGAGGATAAGCGGGATTGATGCTAATGGCTAACTGGTAGTGCTTCAGAGCGCTTTTATAATCCCCATTTGTGAAGAAGATTAGCCCGATCTGCGTGTGGGCTTCCCCCTTCACTTTGGGCTCCGGCTCCGAGGCTAATAGCTTCAGATATTCAGCTATAGCTTCATAATACCTTTTGTGTCCGAAATAGTAGTCAGCCAGTGTGAAATAGGTCTCCGGAACCTGGGGGTTGATAGAGAGGCTGCGGGAAAAGCATCGCAGGGCATGGACAAGCCGGTCTTTCTGATTCAAATATAAGCGACCCATAGCATTCCAGGCAGCGATGAAATGGGGTTCACATTGAAGGGATTTCTGGTAGCATCTCTTCGCCTGAGAGATTTCGCCCTTTTCCCAGTAACAGTGTCCCATCATCCAGTAGGCTCTTGGGTTGAGGGGGTTGAGTTTAATCGATTCCTTAAGGTAGCTGACCCCTTTATCATTTTCCCCCCGGGCGTAGTAGAGGTATCCGAGCACCAAATGGGTGGCGTAATCTTTGGGGTTGAGCTCCATAGCTCTCAGGGCGGCATTCTCAGCCTCAGCTCTCTTTTCCATGTAGTAGCTGACCAGAGCAAGATTTCGGTGCGTCCAGTGAATAGCGGGGGCATCCTTCACCAACCGGGAGCATTCTTGACTTATAGAGACCAGGCTTTCTTCCTCGACTGCTGCGGTGGCAATGGTCAGCTCAAACCACGCCTGATCATTCCGAGAGTCGCATCTGAGGGCCTGGCGGGCCAGGTCGATTGCCTCCCGGTCCATATCTCTGAGGTTGTATGCATGAGCCATCTGCGAGAGGAGATGGGAGTCATTGGGGGAGCTTTCCTTTTTCCTCTCCAGCTCCGTCAGCTGCTCATCCAGAAGCTTGGTGAAGGTAATTTCCCTGGACACACTCATATTCAAATGCTCATCGTCCTTAAATTTATTAATACACTTTTATAGTGTCCTTATAACAGAATTGAGGGGAAAAGTAAAGATTTTATTAGCTTCGGGCAGAAGGGAAGCGTGCAGGTAAACATTTTCTGGTAATTATCTGCGAAGGGCTCTCCTGCCAGAAGCCTTCCCTGCCGGACAATTTCCTCGGCTAATCCAATATTATGGTAAAGGGTTAAGAAGGGTTAAGTGCTGAGCAAAAGAGCCTGGAAAGGTGGAGATGAAAGCGGTTTCTCCTTTAAGGTGTTGATTAAGAGGGGATTATCAGTCCTGTTTGACCCTCTTCTTCAGCCCTTTGATGAAGGCATCGATCATCTGGTTCTCGTAGATCACCGAGTTGAGAAATAGGCTTTCCACCAGGTAGGTGTTCCTATCCGCTTCGGGCATCTGGGCAACGATGTTCTCTATCTCCTCCTTTATATCCTTGTAAGTGTGCTTCAGTTCCTTCTTGAGGACGACCTCCTGATACAGAGACTCGATAATCGCCATTAAGTCCCCATCCAAATCTATCTCCCGACCGGTGAGCATTTTTATTTTTTTCATTAAATAGCCCCAATAAAATTGCTCAAAGAGTTCAATCCTCTCTGGCAAAGCTGGCGGTAGCTTCTTCCACGGTCTCATATATGGGAATAACCTCGTCCACCCTGGTGAGAGCTAAGATATTTTTCACCCTCGGCTGTACTCCCGCCAGCGCTAACCTTCCCTTCTGGTTGGCTAAGCGACGATAGATGTCCATAAGGAACCCCACCGTGAAACTGTCAATGTAGCTTATCGTAGAAAGGTTCAGCACAAGGCGAACAATCCCTTTATCTATCAGGTCGTATAGCCCCTGGTGGAGGGGTTCCAGGTTATCGTAGAGCAGCTTCCCTTTCTCCAGCCGGACAACAGTGATGTCTCCCACTTTCTCGGTCTTAATGTCCATTAGAGTTGCCTCCTTCGCTTATCCTCCTGTCAATTTATAACAATTTATTTAAATTTATCATAGCCCCTATCGGCTGTCAAGTTTGTCCTTGCCTGAAGAACCTTTTTTAGATATAATTCGTTTGTTCTAATAGGGAGGATTGTTATGCAATTGTCCAGCCAAAAGCTATACCTTCTCTCCCTCTGCTTAATGGCTCTCTGGCTGGGATTGATAATCGGAGCACCCTTTCTACTCTCCCTTCCCTCTTTTAATGGTAATAAAGTCGCTTTTCTCATTTATTGGTTTTTCTCCCCAGTATGTCATCAGCTCAAGGAGAGCTCCTTTATAATATACGGAAATCAGATGGCGGTTTGTTCCCGTTGCTTCGGGATTTATCTGGGGATGATGCTGGGGGTTTTTACTTACCCACTTATCCGCTCCCTTGACTTTACCCGGGTGATTCATCGGCGATATATGATGCTGGCTCCCCTCCCCATGGTAGGAGATGTAGTTCTTCTGGCGATGCGGGTGTATCCGTCCCTTCTGTGGCTCAAGGCGCTCACTGGTCTGTTCTTTGGCTTAGCGCTCCCCTTCTATCTCCTGCCTGCCCTTTATCAGATGATTAATCAGTGTTTTAATTTTAAATCTGTAGCATCCTTAATCCAAACAAGGGGGTTAAAGTAATGAACAAAGAGTTTTACCTCAAAGCAGCTCTCATAGGTGGATGTGTAGCGGGTTTCCTGTCGGTCATCCCCATTGTGAACTGGCTAAATATCATCTGCTGCCTGTGGGTTCTGGTAGGAGGCGGAACTGCGGTCTACATCCTCACCACCTCCGCTCCCGGTCCGGTAACCTACGGTGATGGAGCGGTGGTAGGATTGCTGGCAGGTCTGATTGCTGGAGTTATCTCGGGGGTTCTACATCTGCTGATACCTTTTGCCAGTATCGGTGCGGGATTGGCTTTCCTCGAGCGATTCGCAGACCGCATGCCCCACTTTATCGATTATCCGTGGATGGCAAGAACGGCGGCCGTAGGAGCGGGGATGATGATAGTGGGGCTGTTTTCCAGAATCATCATATACGCCGTCTTCGGCACCCTGGGTGGTGTCATCGGCACAGCCATCTTCGTGAAGAAGAAGGAGCCCCCGGCCAAGGCTTAACCAGGCGACCAGCTTTAGTCCCCCGGGGTTCTCTATGCCGAAAGGGGAGCTGCTCTTAAGAATGAAATTGACCTTTTTAGGGACCGGTACCTCGGTAGGGGTGCCGGTTATCGGCTGTAAGTGTGAGGTATGCTGCTCGCCTGACAAGAGGAACCATCGTCTTCGACCATCGGTTCTTTTGGAGATAAACAACAATAACATTCTCATCGACACCTCCACCGACTTCCGCCAGCAAGCTCTCCTGTATGACATTAATCGCATCGATGCCATTCTATTTACCCATGCCCATGCTGACCATATCTTCGGGCTGGATGAGATGCGAATATACAACTATCTTCAGGGGGGGACTATACCCTGCTACGGCAATCGCCTCACTATCAACCGCTTGAGGGAGATCTTCAGATATATCTTCACCGCCTCCCCCGACAGTACGGGGGTCCCTAAGATAACCACTCACATTATTGAAGAGAAGTTCAAGCTCTTCGGTCAGGAGATATACCCCATAGAGGTCTATCATGGGGATTCAAAGATTTTGGGTTACAGGGTCGGCTCCCTGGCTTATATCACCGACTGCAGTCGGATTGAGGAGGACTCCCTTCTCCTCCTTCAGGGTCTGAATATCTTCGTCCTGGGAACCCTTCGCTACAAGCCCCATCCGACCCACTTATCACTCTCACAGGCTTTAGAGGTGGTAGCCAGAGTCCATTCTCGGAGAACATATCTGACCCACCTCTCGCACGATTTTGAATACACCAAAGTGAGCAGAGAGCTACCGCCCGGCATTCATCTGGCTTATGATGGTCTGGAACTGGTGAGCGAATGACCACCGAACTATGGGAGTTACCATTTTATGCTGATCTTAGACGACCTTCAAGACCCGAGGTTGAAAGACCTCTGCCCTGTCATTACTATAGGAAACTTCGATGGCGTTCATCTGGGGCATCAGAAGGTAATCAATCAGACCATGACCCTGGCCAAAGCTAAGGGTACCAAAAGTCTGGTGATGACCTTTGCCCCCCATACCAGAAAGCTGCTCAACTTTGAGCATCCCCCCCTTCTCCTTAACACCCCTTCCCAGAAGCTTGAGCTTATAGAGAAAATGGGGATGGATTTTCTGCTGACAGTCGGCTTTACAGATGATTTCTCCCACACCACCCCGGAAGAGTTTGTCCGCTCCTTTCTAGTTGATAAGCTGAGGATAAGGGCAGTTTGCCTCAGCTCAAAGTTCCGCTTCGGCTACCAGGGCAGAGGAGACATCCACCTGCTGAAGAGGCTGGGCAAGGTGCACCTGTTTGAGGTGGTAGAGGTGGAAGCGGTATATATTGGCAACCGCCCGGTGGACAGCACCAGAATAAGAGAGCTGATAAGGGAGGGGCGGGTTGAAGAGGCTTCCCTCCTTCTGGGGAGAGAGTATATGGTTGACGGCAGGGTGACCCGGGGAGTACGGCGGGGGGAGAGCATCGGCTACCCTACGGCTAACATCCAGCCGGAGAACGAGCTTCTGCCTGGCTTCGGAATCTATATCACCCGCTGCCTGCTCAGGGGGAATCTCCTGCCCAGTGTCACCAGCCTGGGAGTGAGACCAACCTTCGGGGAGAACATCCCCACCCTGGAGACTCACATCCTCAACTTCTCTCAGGAGATCTACGGGGAACCCATCAGGCTTTGTTTCATTAAGAGAATACGCGATGAGATGAAGTTTCCTCACCCCGACAGCCTGCGGGAGCAAATTCGCCGGGATGTGGAAGCAGCAACCGAATATTTTAAAAAGAACAAGCCACAACCCTCACCGTAGAGCAAGGAAGCACAAAGCCCGGGGCTCTACTTTGTCGATCAGGAGGGTTTGTCCTTCTTCCAGAGGGATTCCCAGTGAACTCGAGCTTCGTCCTGAGGCTTGCTTCTCTTCTCGCTTTTCCCTTCTCGGCTGCCGAGGGTGAAGTAGCCGCAGAAGTTGGCTTTCTCACGGTCAGCCACCCATTCGGCGGTCGGCTCCAGGCACTTGTTATGGGCATGCTCGCTGTAGAACTGACAGTTGAGACAGCAGTGCACCTCCGACGAGCATTGGGGGCAGTAGTCCTCTCTTGAGGGGCGATAACCCTCCTCAAACTCATATCCGCAGCAATAACACCTTGCCATAGCTAAATATCCCCGAAGATAATAAATTTTGGCTTATCACCAAATATTCGTACATCTCGTGCCCATTTTTTCACCGGCTATTTTAGAAAATTCTAAGCTAAAATTGGTTTGAAGTAAAGCGCTTAATGATAAAAGATACCACCCCTCATCCAACGATAAAAATATTTATTAAGCTGTGCAGAGAGATTAAATAAAAAACGAAAATCAAGGCTAAAAGCACTTATATTTTTAGTATGTCCGTTTGGCAAGCTATAAAATATATCTTAGAATTAAGACTAAATTAGCCAATCATTTAACCGCATATCAGGGAATCCATTGAATGTTAAAAATGATTATACCTCATATAAAAAGAGGGTCCAGCATCAATCTCTCTCTGAGTCTCAAGGAGGCGAGACGAGACTTGTTAAAGGAAGGAAAAACAGATTTGACTGCTGGACCCTCCATATATATTATCTCAAATCTATTTATGCTTTGTCAACAATTTTTTTCTACTATTAATTCTTGCTATGGCAATTCTGCCTTCTTATCCGCAGTATCGCTAGATACGATAATTTCTGGCTTATGGAGAGATATTTTTTGTGTTATCTTCATGTAAAAGATAGCAATCCAAACTCAATTAGCCAATCATTTAACCGCAAACCATAGCATCCATATATAATAAAGAGGGTCCAGCAGCAATCTTTCTCTGAGTCTCAAGGAGGCGAAACGAGACTTGTTAAAGGAAGGAAAAACAGATTTGACTGCTGGACCCCCCTCTTATATAAAATATATCACTAAAAATATGCTTTGTCAACAATTATTTTTCTATTTTTAATAATTACTATAATAATTGCAACTTCTTCACCGCAGTATCGCCAGATAGGATAATTTTTGGATTATAGCGATATCTTTATTGAGTAGAGCAATTTACCTTTTATTTGAGCCTTACCCTTCTTTTTCTGCTCTGAAGGCCTCAAGCTGAACATAAAGATGATAGAGTTGATTTATAAACATATATTCACCCCTGATTTCTGTTTCACTAATAATTCCTAATTTCTTTGTTCTCCGAATGAA